>NZ_JAZFTO010000309.1:0-2240 GCF_036446775.1 Candidatus Desulfatibia sp. | reverse complement strand
GTCGAACTGTTACAGGAAACTCTTAAGCCTGTTAAGGCCAGGAAAAAGACCCGAATTTCACTTGCTGCCAAAAAGCGCCGATTAAACGGAAAAAAGCGTCGAAGCAGGCTTAAACAGGAACGTGCAAAACCTACTGTTGGGACCGAATAAATTCCAATCGATTAAGAAGGTCCGATGCTATCAATATAATCGCGTAAAGATGTTAACTTCTAATATCTATCAATATCTTCGATTTGCAATTATTTTTAAAAAAGAAGAACGGGTGCGACCCCTATGGAGGTCGTTCGCAAGGTTCTCAAAAATGCGTATTAAATGGTTTATTGACACTATCACTGTATTGAAAGTAAGGTCAGGGAAAGATACATTTTATAATTAGGTATCAAAAAATAAGGTGTTATGCATGATGAAAAAGAAAAAAAGAAATAAGGCGGGGCAGGATATAGGTTCCTTTTTAGGAAAAAATATCAAGTTTGAAGGTGACCTGAAATTTTCCGGAGCTATCAGGATTGAAGGCTATGTCAAAGGAAATATTTCCGGTGAGGGGACTCTCTTGATAGATATAGAGGGCAAAGTAGAATCTGATATTTATGTCTCAGAAGTTATCAATTATGGTGAAATACATGGCAATATTATTGCTGAAGAAAAAATTGACCTGCGCGCATCCGGTACGGTTTTCGGAAATATTAAAGCTCCAGTAATTGAGATAGAAGAAGGAGCTACTTTTCAGGGAAATTGCCAAACGCATCAGATAAAACAAGTTGATGGAAAAAAAAGGTTCATTATCGACCATATTAAACCCGAACCTTAGGGCTCGCGCAAAAAGAAACAAATTCTCTGCGACCTCTGCGTCTCAGCGGTGATTATAGATTATCCACTTGTTTTTGTGGTTTTCAGGATCTCTACAATCTCGGCCGGTTCCAGCCGTCGGGTATAATCGGTATCCACAAAAGCGTGGACAATGGTGCCGTCGGTATCTATCACATAGGTTGCCGGCATCGGCAGCTCAAAGGTGTCATCACCATTGTAAGCAGGGATGTCAATGCCGAAGCTTGCGTATATGGGACGCAGTTCTTCCGCCAGAGAGAACACCAGGCCAAAGTCGCGGGCAACTTTATTGCCGACATCGCTCAGCACCTCGAAGGCCAGAGCGTTTTTTTCGGCGGTTGACAGAGATTTGTCGGGCAACTCAGGCGATACAGTGACAAGCTGTGCACCGAGGGCCTCGATTTCAGGAAGCGCAAGCTGCAATGACCGCAGCTCTAAATTACAGTATGGTCACCAGCCGCCGCGGTAGAAACTTAGTACCAGGGGTCCTTTGGCCAGCAGGTCGCCCAAAGAAATTTGTTCGCTTTTGGCGCTGGGAAGCTTAAAAGACGGCGCTTTATCCCCGGCCTTGAGGCTGTTGTCTTCTATGCCGGACTGCTTGAGCCGTTCAGTGTCGGCTGCCATCAGACCCCGGACTTCTGGCGGAATACGTTCGCTGGATTGTGCGATCAAATTATCGATATCTGCTTTTAAACTCATTTCTGCCCTCCTTTATTTTAAAAGTGGTGGGTCTGTTCTATTTCCCTAATTAAATACTATAAGCTTTTGGAGGGAGATTGCAAGCTGACAGCGTTCTGTTTACGGGTTGGAGTTGCTAAAATGTTTAAAGATAAAGGTATGCTGTTTAGTAACCGTTTACAGGTTCAAGGTTCGGGGCTAGTTAGTAAAGGTTAACAAAAAAAACAACCCTGAACTTCTGAACCCTGAACCTGTGAACGCCTTTGTCTTTTCTTACTAATCATCGATATTAATAATCCGGGCTTTTAAATTCTTTCCCCGTATATTGAGCAAAGCCAGAGAGGCCGGATAGCTACGGCGTGGCTGTGTAGCACTGCCGGGGTTAAGATAGAGCACTCCGCTTTGCTCCACAATAGAAGGACAATGCAGGTGGCCGAAGATTACGGCATCAAAGCCGGCTTTGGACGGAGCAAAGTCGATTCTGTGAATATCATGAATTACATACAGTAGAACGTCGCCGACTTCCACAGCCTCCTTATCGGGAAGACCCTGTAAGTCTTCAGCACCGTCCATGTTGCCGCGCACAGCCACGACCGGTGCGAGTGATTGCAGTTCGTCTATAACTTCGATGTTGCCGACATCTCCAGCATGGATGATCAGGTCAACGCCTTTAAGGGCTGCGGTCGCTGCCGGCAGAAGCACGCCGTGGGTGTCAGCGATGGCACCCACGAGCAAAT
>NZ_JAZFTO010000308.1:0-15814 GCF_036446775.1 Candidatus Desulfatibia sp. | reverse complement strand
AACACTGACCAGACATTGGGCTGGGGAAATAGTGTAAACAAAAAGAAATGTCGAGTTTGAGATCAAACCATTCAAACAAGGGGCGTATGTGGGCAAGCACTTAAGTTTCGGTTCGGATGGGAAGGTTCTCGAAGGAAATGCCATTGCTGCCAACCGGACTCGGGAAATCCGACCGTCCGGGATGAGAGGGGGGCTTGCGGAAACGTTAATCATGGTGGAATTAGGAACCCACTGCACAAACCGAAAGGGTGCATGATGGAAACTCTCCACCTAAAGCTGAGCGCGCCGTATTTCTACCCGACCCGCAAATCACGGAAGAACACAAATTCTGGCCGGCGCAAGACAATCTCAACTGGCACCGAAAAAATCTGTTCCGCAGATGAGAGGGTTAAAGGCCTTACAAGTTAGTGAGGTGTAATCATGGAAGAGGGCATAGAAAAAGATGAAATAGGACGGAAATTCATATACTCAGATTCCGGCGTAAAAGTTTTTGTCGATTTTAAAGACAACCTGATCGTTGATCCGGATGATCCCATAATAGCCAGCCAGGCTATAAATTGGCGTTATAGCAAGGGGATTGTCAAAGGACTTTCTTATCTGGGTAGCAAAAATTCTGAAGATGCCATGACGTGGAATATCTTCAAAACATTAGAAAAATCAGATCCTGAAAAATGGTTTTCGCAGATATTTCCCCAAATCATACTTGATAAAGATGAACAATTCATAGACCCAATGCTAAGATTTTGGGACAAATATTTTCCTCCGCCGTTAAGGTCCTTCCCAGAAGGAGAAACGCACGTAGACCTTACTATCGAAACGTCAAATAAGCTGATCTTCATCGAAGTAAAATATAAAGCAGATATAAGCAAAAAAACGAAGCATGACCCCAACCGAGATCAGATTATAAGAAACATTGATGTGGGTAGCTGGGCTGCAAAAAAAAGGGCAAAAGAATTTTATTTTATCCTGCTGACACTTAAAGCAAATACGTATTCCATCGATAAATTACACTATTACAACTCGAATCCATCAAATATAATCGAAGAAATTGGAAGTTACAGGAGAGATATCAAAGATTATGTTGCTTTGTGTGAAAATATTCATGTTATTTATTGGAATCAAATTTTAACTTCCCTACAAAATATAAAGTTAGCGAAAAAGACCGAATTGAACTACACGAATTTAATTGATTACCTGAATAATAAATTATTTTGATATAGAAACTTCTTATCTTGTGAATTCTAATTCAAAGGGCTCTAGGGGACGTCCACAAATATATAAATTGATTTAATTTAGGTACTAGTGTAATAAAAGTAGCTTTCAGGAATTGTAGGTAGTCCCGAAATATATAATTGATTAATCACCTGTTAATTTTTGCGGAGGAGCTAATGCCAATTTACGAATATGAGTGTAAAGACTGTTCTCACTGCTTTGAAGTACTCCTGCTGTTTACCAATGATCCGCCCCCCCAATGCCCCGAATGCCAGTGTAAGAAAGTGGCGAAACTAATGTCTTCCTCCACCATGAGAAAGCGAGAAGAGTATACCGGGGTGGGTGGTATGCTTGATCCTACCATCGGCCCGAAACTTGGGGACGTCCTTAAATAATTTGACTTACCCACCCTCCCCTAAGCAACAAGCGTGAACTGAACGGCTCCAATCTAATTTAAGGAAATTATTATGACAATAGTCAAAATAAAGGTCTTTTCTGATTACGTTTGACCCTTCTGCTGGCTGGCGGAGCCGGCCCTGCACAAACTTACGAAAGAAGATTCTGCTGTGGAAGTGATCTGGTGTGCATTCGAGCTGCGTCCCGATCCTGTGCCCACTCTGGATCCAAAAGGAGAATACCTGCAGAGAGTTTGGAGAGATTCAGTCTATCCTTTGTCCGAAAAGTTAGGTTTTCATATGAAACTGCCTCCAGTGCAGCCCCGCTCGCGCCGGGCCCACGAAGCCGCACACTGGGCCAGGGACCAAGGTAATTTTAATGATTATAACACAACAATTTTTAGGGCCTTCTTTGAAAGGGGAGAGGATATTGGGAAAGAAGATGTCCTTGTCAGGCTGGCGTCAGAGTTGGGACTGGATGGCGAAGCGCTGCGTGTATCATTGGAAAGGCGAGATTATGAGAAAAATGTTTTAGCAGAGGAGCAAGACGCAAAAAGACATGCTATCCGGGCTGTTCCGGCTTTTGTTGCCGGCGGTCGGGCGATGCTCAGCGGGGTACAATCTTTGGATCAGCTTAATGATTTAGTTGCATGGCAGCGTAAAGAAACAGCGAAAGGAGGTGGGAATGGGGTCAAACCTTGATCATTGATTAAAACGGACTAGCGGACGTAGATAAAATAATAAGTTTCTATTCGGTGGCCAGAGCGTGAGAACAAGAGGGCCAGGTAACAGTTAAATAGTCCTTTGGCCCAAGTGAAATGGCCCTGCGGGATTTCACGGGGTAAAAATTTAACGTCATAAATCCCGGTTAAATAGGCTCCGCCCCGGTGAAATGGCTTCAATCTCGATGAAATAGATTTTGCATTTCATTGGGCATGGATTTCACGGGGCAGGCATTTAATAAGATATGATTAACATGAAAAAAGAATTTGGATCAAATTATGCGTCGATTACAGATGTTAATTTTACAGCCAAATACCGTGCAAGTTGCTACTGCGATGCGGTACAGTACGAAGTATGCTCGGATCCCGTAGATGCAAAAATATGTCATTGTTTGGCATGCCAAAAACTACATGGGGCCCCTATGCAATGGGCAGCTATATTTCACAAACATGACGTCAGAATAACGAAAGGCATTGATCACCTAAGCTTTTACAACAATGAACTCAATAAACATGAGAGAATTCTTCCTTGCAAAGTCAGCTGTGCTTTGTGTGGCACCCTCATTGCCGATGAAGGACGTAATATGTGGCTTGCGTTTCCATCACTTTTTAATTTTGGAGGTGTATCAAAAATTCCAACGAAATTCAAACCAACGTGCCATATCTTCTATGGTATGCGGGTTATCGATATAAACGATGATCTGCCTAAGTGGTCCGGTCACAAAAATCATTCAGAACTTGGAGGGACTTTGGGGACGTCTATTCGATTATAACTTTGCCCCTTTTAATAGATTTACATCAAAATTAGTTTTGAATTATGCGAAAAATCTCTGTTGATGAGTTTATGTTCCTTGAGGCATTTCAAAGAGATGAGGGAAATAGGAGACGTCCTTGACTAATTAGACATACTAGGGGATGGGGACGTTCTTAACATATTAAGTTGCTTTTGAATGCATTTTAATTGTTCTTTGGCCCTGCTCTTGCCATCACGGGAATTTTTCTATATAGACTGGAGCACTGATCTGGTGATGTTGATTACAAATCTTCACTTTTCCCAAATGCATGATTGAGGCAAGTAATCTTCTACGGCCACCCTAAAAGGGGTCAAGTCTGCTCTTGACTCTTTTCAGTTTTTAACATGAGTCAAGAGCAGACCTGACCCCTAACTGATGCCGCCCACGTCAAACCCTGGAAAGATAGTTTTGACGACCGGCCCACCAACGGCATGGCACTTTGCAAACTCTGCCACTGGTCCTTTGACAAGGGCTTGATGAGTGTCGGCAAGGAGTATGAAGTTTTAGTTTCAAAACGTGTGCAGGTTGAAAAAAATTTACCCGGCCATATCCTGACACTTTCCGACCGCAGCATCTTCACCCCAGAAGAACAGAAATTCTGGCCGGCCCAGGATAACCTTCACTGGCACCGTCAAAAACGATTTAAGAGATAATATGAGTAGCTATCATAACATTTTTTATCGGAATGTCCCACTTTAAGGTAGCAAGTATAATCATTGATCTTTGGCATACTATTTGCTTTCTATGTGGGCATGATTATCATAATATGGCGGTTGAAGTTGACATGCCGCTAAATAGGATATAATAATAAAAACCCCGCACAATTGAAAGCATTTTCAATGATACCATATAGAAAAGAAAAAATCCAAAATGCCATAGTTTTTTTTGCAAGAGAGCACCGCAAAAAAACTAGAAAACCCCTCTATCAAACCTATCTTTATAAGTATCTAGCATTTCTTGATTTTATAAGCTTAAGAGAAATTGGACGCCCGTCCCATGGGGTGGTTTATAGGGCAATGTTTCGAGGTCCGATGCCAATTGAAATATATGAAAAAAAGGAAGATACGCCTCTATATAGATTTGTAAAAGATGAGCGGGGGGAAATTATTGTCGCCCAAAATAAGCCAAACATGGACTTTTTTTCCTCTTATGAGATGGACTTGATGAACAGGCTTATTGAAATTTATGCAGTAACATGGATGACAACAGATGTTATGAGTGATGCTAGCCATGAAGAAATTGCTGCGTGGAGGCGCACTTATTACCAAAACCCGAACACAATTATTGATTATACACTAGAGTTTGATGGCGATCTGTTATTGAAAAAAGAGAATGAGCTAACTTACCCTGAAGAAGTTTATCTAACACTTAAAGCCATGGCGTCTTGAATCTTGAAGTTGGAACAGTTTTTAGATGGGATAATTTTCCGTCGCACAAATTTGGTGGTGAAAGTAAGGCCAGATGGTTTGTATGCCTCGGATCTTCAGGAATTTTTGCGCAAGTTACAATTGTCTATTTAAGCACGACAACAACTCAACTACAACACTTCGGGACCTCTGGCACAAGAAGAAAACACAGCAAATTTATATTTAAGACAAACGAATTTCCTGTTTTTGATGAAGAGTGTGCGATTGATTTTCATGAGCAACCCTATTCAATTGAGTTGGCAAAAATATCTAACTACCAAAACGACATTGAAATAAAGGGCATGATAGATGAGAACACGATGAGAATGATTTATAAACGGTTATCATCTTCAGGCTTCACATCCCCAAAGATATTGAACGACCTTCATGCCAGCTTCAATAGGGCTGGCATAACGGGCCTAAAAAAACCCAAACATCGAAAGAAATAAAAATCGAGTTTATTCAGTTTCTTCTTTGGTTGCCTTGAGCGGCAAGGGCATCGTATCCCCATATTTTGGTGCCGCCCGATTTAGGGAGTGGGGTCAAACCTTGATCCTTGTAATAGTAAAGGGGTCAAGTCTGCTCTTGACTCATTTTGCTTGGGACTTTGGGAAACGCTCATAAGTTTATAAGTTGCTTTGGAGGCGTATTTTAATTGTTCTTCGGCCCTGCTCTTGCCATCAGGGGAATTTTTCTATATAGACAGGAGTACTTACATGATGTTGGTTGCAAATCTTCACTTTTCAGGAATTGAAGATTAGGCAAGATATTCCCAAAATCAAGATCAACATTTTAATGAAAAAAATTGCGGTGATGATGTTGGTTACACAGGAAATGGGGGACATAAAATTATAAGTTTCTACTTATTTAGCAGTCGATACGCGCTCTCTTTTACCAGTTTCTCACCACGTTTCACGGAGGTGCTCACAGCCGGTTGAGTGAACTTAGGGGACGTTCGGTCTGCCTGATGCAATCTCTGCACGAACGTATTTCTCTGTTGGGCGTTGCGCTCGGATTGCCGGACGAGGCGCTGGGGCAGGCGGGCTTAACGGGATAACGGACCAACGTATCAAAGGAAAGGAAACATCTATGAGCGAATATATCGGTGCATTGGATTTGGGAACCACCACCAACCGTTTTATCATTTTCGACCGACGCGGCCGCATCGTCGGGGAGTATCAGAAGGAGCATGCGCAAATTTTTCCCCAAGCCGGCTGGGTGGAGCACGATCCTATGGAGATTTGGCACAACACCGGCAAGGTCATCCGCCGGGCGTTGACCAAAACCGGCTTGACCGGCAACGACATCGTGGCCATCGGTATCACCAACCAGCGTGAAACCACTGTCATGTGGGACAAACGCACCGGCCAGCCGCATATGAACGCCATTGTCTGGCAGTGTACCCGCACCGATGAGATGTGCCGCAATTTGGCCAAAGAGGGCGGCCAGGATCGCTTTCGGGCCAAAACGGGCCTGCCCGTCTCCGCTTATTTTTCCGGTCCCAAAGTGCGCTGGATTTTAGAAAATGTCGAGCCTGCGCGCTATGGTGCTGAAACGGGTGACGCCCTGTTCGGCACCATCGAAACCTGGATTATCTGGTGGCTCACCGGCGGTCCGGATGGTGGTGCGCATGTTACGGACGTGACCAACGCCAGCCGCACATTGTTGATGGATTTGCACACCCTCGCCTGGGATGAGGAGATTTGTAAAACCCTCGAGATTCCGGCCCAGATATTACCCCGCATCGTACCCTCCATCGACTCCGACACATGGGGCACCACCCGCAAGGATGGCCCCCTCGGTGCTGAAGTGCCGGTGTGCGGGGCGCTGGGAGATCAGCAGGCCGCATTGGTCGGGCAAGCCTGCTTCGAAGTCGGAGAAGCAAAGAACACGTATGGCACAGGATGCTTTTTGCTGCTCAACACCGGAGAGGCGGCGGTGGCCAGTCGCCACGGCATGCTCACCACGGTCGCCTATCAGATGCGCGGGCAAAAGCCGATCTATTGCCTGGAAGGTTCCATCGCTATTGCCGGCGCCCTGGTGCAATGGCTGCGAGACAACCTCGGATTCATACGGCACGCGGCTGAAATCGAACCCCTGGCGCGCAATGTAGAGGACAATGGCGGCGCTTACATCGTACCGGCCTTTTCCGGTCTGTTTGCGCCCTACTGGCGCTCGGACGCACGGGGGGTAATCGTTGGGTTGACCCACTTCATTAACCGCAACCATATTGCCCGCGCTGTTTTGGAAGCTGTTGCCTACCAGGCACTGGATGTGGTCGAGGCCATGCAGAAAGATTCCGGCGTCGCACTGAGCAGTCTGCGTGTGGATGGCGGCATGGTGGTCAATGAACTACTGATGCAATTTCAGGCCGACATTTTGGGCATCCCGGTCGTGCGCCCGAAAATAACGGAAACCACCGCCTTAGGTGCCGCCTCGGCCGCTGCCCTGGCCAGCGGTTTTGTGAGTGGTTGGGATGAACTAAAAAGCAATTGGGCCATGGACAAGACCTGGCAGCCCCAGATGGCGTCGGGGCAACGCGCTAAGGGCATCGCCGGTTGGAAAAAGGCCGTTGAGCGAACCTTAAACTGGATCGAATAAACCCATGCAATTTTCCTTTGCCACGGCAGGCCATATTGTCTTCAGTGCCGGTACGGTCGTCCAAGCAGTCGGAGAAGCTGCACACATGGGACATCGTGCGCTCCTGGTGACCGGGCGTACGTCTGGTCGGGCAATTGATATTGGTCGGCAGTTGGAAAAGGCGGGGGTGGCCTGGATACCTTCCGGCATTCCGTGAATATACGGGACAGCTCGTAGGGTATATTGATACAGTCCTGACAATTATCAAAAAATCCAAAAAAGGTCTTAATACCGCTACATTGATGAAAAAGACTGGATTTAGCAAGAAAAAGATTCACAATAATGTTTATAAACTGAAGAAGCAGGGCAAGATTAAGAGTGTGAGCAGGGGTGTCTAATTAAAGTCTTGATCCTTCTATGTGGCTGTATCTGAATTAAGGAAGGCGATTAGATATTTTGAAAAACATCAATGATAAGTTGGTTTATCATCATCCTTCTTTTTATTGCCGTCTAAAACTTTAAAACGAGACCGTTTCCTTTTAAGCTGCCATTCGAGATACTTTGTATAAATTAAATTGGGATCGAATATTGTTCTTGGTCCTTTAAAATAGATATAACCCAAAAGAATTCCACCAAGATGATATGCACCGTGAGGATTTGCTTTAGCCAAAAAAATCAAAAGTGTTATTAAGGCAGTACCGTAACTGATATACTTTGCTTTTATTGGTAATATAAACATTAGCAATATTGTAGATTCGGGACTTAGCAATCCAAAAATAACAATCATGGATAGTATACTCGGCAACATGCCTAAAAATGGTGCATTAAAACCGGATACGCTGCTAAAGGCGAGCCCGCTTAAAGCTCCACCTAAAGCAGACAAATAAAAAAAGATCAAAAAACGCTTAGAGCCAAAAGCATTTTCAACCGGCGCGGCAAAAAAATAAAATACGAGGCAGTTAATCAGGAAACTGATAGGCGCTCGGGGATTGTGAATAAACGGATGAGTAAAAATCTGCCAGATATGAAAACTCTTATACTTAAAAGGGTAAAGCTGGAGAACTCCAACGACTGGAATTTTTAACCAGTGCTCAAATAAAAGTTCTAAAATATAGATTGCCCCGTAAATAAGTAAGAGTCTCTTTCCGAGAAGTGTCAAACTTGATCCAAATCCGTAGGTCATTCTAAATCGATCTGAGTTCACTATAATATCCCTCTATTGGGTTTTAACATTTACAACACTAATTTTATTAAAATTGTTTAAATCTATAAAACTGATTCAAAATTTTTTCAAGTAACAAAAAGCCTTTTAGATGATCAGCCTATAAAACGGTGAATTCAAATTCAAAGAAATGGGGGACATCTTAACATATTAAGTTGCTTCTTTTTTCTTTTCAGGTAGGCCTAGGGGACATAAAATAATAAGTTTCTATTCGGCGGCCATAAAGGGGTCAAGTCTGCTCTTGACTCATTTGGCTTGGGACTCTGGGAAACGCACATAAGTTTATAAGTTGCTTTGGAGGCGTATTTTAATTGTTCTTCGGCCCTGCTCTTGCCATCAGGGGCTGGGGTCAAACCTTGATTTGTGACTAACATCATCAACAAATCAATCGCCCTGTTAACATAACAATTTGATATATTACAATATTAAGCGTTCTAATCACTGATCAAGGTTTGACCCCGTTCACCATCCGAAGGATCATTTGCCGGAATATATATTATACACTCTTGAGAAAAAGACGTCCGGATGATATAGCACGCCAAATTCTCCAGGCCTTTTTCTTTGTGGGCCCTTAAGGCATGATCGCATTGAAACGCTAAAAATTGCTGACTTGACCGTGATAAAGATTATGGGCTCCAAAAAATCGAACGCAGTACATAGCGCCCGAACAGATCTTGATGTTGTAAGGCCTTTTGTCGGAATAGGACTGCTTTTGATTTCCGGATTGGGATTTGCTATTGGTATCGTTATCGCCAGTATGGTTGTCAAGGAAGGTGTTGGGATCTATACATCCAATGCCGTTCGTTATTTGACAGCGACGGTGCTGCTCTTTATCTATCAAACAATAACTAAGAAGCCGATAAAATTGAGGCCCCTCGAACGATACGCGGCACTCGTTTTGGGGATTACCGTTTTCGTGATGGGCGTTGGATACTTGGGGGCCACTCGATATATACCTGTCGGTCATGCTGCGCTCATTTTTTACACAGGCCCGTTTATCATTATTTTTATTTCCAGATTCACCGAAAATGATCCAATAACCCCCATTCGTCTTGGGGCCATCGGCATCGCTTTTTTGGGCCTGTTTTTCGTTTTGGAAGTTCAGTCTGTCAGTACACTACAGATCCGCGGGATTCTATTTGCCTTCATGGGGGCAGTCGGTATGGCAGCCTTTGTAACGATCAGCAGTCTTGCAATTCGCAATGCTAATCCCCAGGCAGTAAATTTTCACACCCTTTCAAGCGGCTCACTGCTGACTATCATTTTTATGTTCGTAATGGAGAGAACAGCTGGTGCCGTCACGACAACCGCATTGTTAACGTTGTGCGGTTCAGGGTTTGTCCTTTTTATAGCGATGATAGCCTTCTATGCCGGTCTAAAGGTCATTGGTCCGGTTAAAGCATCGATGTTGCTGAACACAGAACCGCTATTTACAATACTTTTGGCCGCATTGATGTTGGGTGAACGCTTGTCCGGCCGACAATGCTGGGGTGCCGGATTAGTGATTCTGGGAATAGTTTTGGTGAATTATAATCCGAACCGGAAAGGGCAATAACAGCTCTGAGTTCCCATCACCGGCCGTTCGACGCCAAAAACGACCCGCTCATTTTAGCTAAATGGGGTCAAAGCTTGTAGACTTCGGGGACATCCTTGACTAATTAGACATATTATATTTTCATGTTGGAAATTAGAAAAGAAAAGAGCATCTTTTCGTCCACAGGCGTTTGAAAAAACAAGAGGGTCAGGTAACAGTTAAATAACCCTTTGGCCCCAGTGATATGGCCTTGCGGGATTTCACGGGGTAAAAATTTAACCCTGGTTAAATAAATAAAAAAGAAATTTAACTGGGCCCCGACGTCGGGATCTACGCTTCACTCCGACAGGCTGGATAAATCTTCATTCTTGACAAAATGCGCGGAAGTTGCGGGACATAAATAAGCAAATAACTTTCTGAAACCTCTTTAATGGTTGGAGTTTCGGGGTGCACTTTAATTGTTCTTTGGCCCTGCTCCCCGCAAGCGGGATTTCGCAAACTCAACTTGCATGAGAACCTCAGGAGAATTTTTCTATATAGACAGGAGTACTGACATGATGTTGGTTACAAATCTTCACTTTTCCCAAATGCATGCTTCAGGCAATGGTATCTTGAATTTTAGCTATTCTTATGATGCTCTATATATTGTGCCCTATTCTATCTAATATCCCGATTAATCGGAGGATTCTCCAATGAGCGAAAAACCGACCTATGAAAAACTGGAGCAACGGATCCAGGAACTTGAGGCAGAAGTTTTATCAATCAAAGAGAGTGAGAAAGCGCTTAAAAAATCCCACAGAAACTTTCAAGCACTTTTAAATAATTCGAGTGACTACATACTGATCAGTGATGATGAAGGTTTTCCTGTGACGTTTAATGTTTCATATGCGCAGGAAATATACAGCGCCTTGGGTATCGAGATGAAACCTGGTCTGAAACCTCACACTTTATTACAAGATAAAAAGATGGTTGATTATTGGAATCAACTCCATCAAAGAGCCCTAAATGGAGAAAAATTCACGGTCGAGTATACACATAAATTCAACAGAGAGGGGATAAAACATTTTGAAATTTGTTTTACTCCGATCATTGAAGACGGTACAGTTAAAGGTTTTACAGAAATAACGAGAGATATTACTAAGCGAAAACAGGCCGCGGAGGCGTTGCGGGAAAGTGAGGAGCGTTACAGGACCATATTTAACACGGTCCCCGTATCAATAATCTTGATCGATAAGGATGGCCAAATGGTAGATATCAATCCTTATCATGTAACTCAATTGGGCAAGGGGCAAACCAGCAAAGAAGACTACATTGGGGTAAATCTTATAACACACCCAAGCATTGTGAATGCTGGTCTCTCTGAGACCTATAGAAAAGTTCTTGAAGGCGAGCCTTTTGACCAAAAGGACGTGTATTTTCCTACCACAACAGGGGAAAACTGACGGCTATTTCAGTGTGAAGGGAGCTCCGTTATTTAAAAACGGTAAAGATAGGCTATCCTTCTAAAAAAATTGCAAAGATTATGAAAATATCTCCAAGGACGGTTGACACGCACAGAAAAAATATACGAAGTAAGATTGGTTTAGGTAAAAAGAGAGCAAACCTCAGATCCCATATTTTAGCTCACGAGCAATAGGTATTTTATGTGGACAGGGCCAGATGGAAGATTGGAAATTCAAGATTTACAAACCCAATCTTCAATGTTAGATACCATATACAAAACGGAAAAGTCTTAAAAGATGATTAAATATGTTGTTTGATATTGATAAAAAGAAGCTAAAAAAGACTATTGTTCATGAATTGATTATATTTATAGGTATATATATTGTTTCAATTATAATATTTGCGGATTTACAATCGTTAGGTATGGGCATAAAAAATAATGAGATTATGAATAGCTGGTATTATTTATATAGTCTATATATATTTATTCGGTTAATTGTATTTGTTGCATTCTCTATTGACTCAGATGTTGAGTAAAGATTTCATCACAAAACACCAACCCCGCCATATAAATTCCTCAACTTGTGATTTAAAGCCCTCAAAAGCGACCTGGGGTCTATGCTTCGGCTTCAAGTGAGAAGGTGGTTTGGCGACTCGTCATAGGGCGTGCAATCACGAGAAAGGAGAGAATCATGAGTGACTTCAGTGACTATGACAAGCACGATGGACTCGGCTTAGCCGAGCTGGTGCGAAGAAAAGAGGTCAAACCAAGTGAGTTAGTCGAAGAAGCAATCAACCGGATTGAGAATCTTAATCCACAAATCAACGCGGTAATTCATAAAATGTACGATCCGGCCAAGGAAGCTGCAAAAGGGGACCTGCCTGACGGCGCCTTTAGAGGCGTTCCATTTCTGCTGAAGGACTTAGTCGCAGCTTATGCCGGCGTGCCCATGCGCGGGGGTAGCCGGTTTTATAACGATTTTGTACCCGACCACGATAGCGAGTTAGTAAAGCGATATAAAGCCGCCGGTGTTTGCATCCTGGGCAAAACCAACACCCCGGAGTACGGATTGATGCCGGTGACCGAACCGGAGCTGTTCGGCCCATCCAATAATCCGTGGAATCTGACCCGCACGACGGGCGGCTCCAGCGGCGGTTCTGCAGCGGCCGTGGCCGCCGGAATGGTTCCTCTGGCTCACGGCAACGATGGCGGGGGGTCAATCCGCATTCCTGCTTCTTGCTGCGGCCTATTCGGTCTAAAACCAACAAGGGGACGCAACCCCCTGGGTCCCGATTTCGGAGAAGTCTGGCAGGGCATGGCTTGCGATCATGTCTTGACCCGCTCGGTGCGTGACAGCGCGGCCATGCTCGATGCCACCGCAGGACCGGATATAGGCGCTCTCTATTATGCAACGCCCCCATCTCGCCCCTTTCTTGACGAGGTCGGTGAGAATCCCGGAAAACTGCGCATCGCCTTCACCTCAAAGCCGTTCCTGCCTGGTGTTGTCCACGAAGATTGCATAAAAAGTCTGGAAGCGACGGTCAAACTGTGCCAGGACCTCGGTCACGAGTTGGTGGAAGCGGCCCCAAAGATTGACGGTAAAGACTTTGCCAGAGCCTTCTTGACGATGGTTTGCGGCGAAACCAGGGCCAATATAGAAGAGGCCGAAGCTTTCTTTGGCCGCAAGGCAACGTTCAGTGATTTTGAACCCAGCACCTGGGCGGTAGGTTTGCTCGGCAAGCAGTGCACTGCCGCGAAGTTTTCCAGGGCTATCCGCTTGCTCCAGAACAGCGCCCGCCAGGTGGGACAGTTCTTCGAAAACTATGATGTATTACTGACGCCGACTCTGGCCATGCCGCCTGTAATGACGGGCGCGCTCCAACCCAAAGGGACCGAAGTTCTCGCTATGAAAATACTGGGCAGGCTTAATGCCGGCGCTTTGATCAACGCGCTCGCAGGGATAGACGCTCTTGCCGATAAGGTTTTTGAGTTTGTTCCATACACATCGGTATTTAATGCTACAGGTCAGCCGGCTATGTCAGTCCCCCTGTATTGGAACGACGAGGGGCTACCCATTGGCATGCATTTTGTTGGCCGTTACGGCGACGAAGCTACGTTGTTTCGTCTGGCTGGTCAACTCGAACAAGCAAAGCCCTGGTTCGACCGTACCCCACCCATCTGCGGCTAAGCGAAATATACTAGAGGCAAGAAATCGCAAACTTAAAACCGAATTTAGGGGAAATGAAAAAACACAATATGTAGGGTCGGAGGGCCGCAGGTTTTCATTAAATCCTCCGGCGTAATAGTCCTGCGTTAAGCTAAACTATGCTTTAGTGGCCGTACCACAATGTCAAAAATGTGACATATGCCAAACACGACATCAGTTTTTCAAGAGTGCACCTAAGGGTACTCCGAGGGACAATCTATAACTATCTATAATAATTAAGATGTTGTCGCAAAATCATATTGGCATGGTTCCTGCTTCCCTAACATATTGAAGTGGTATTTCATAGTGGAATAATATTCATCTAAAATGAAATCAAAAAAATTGATTTCAGAGGGCAGAGAAGCTCGCTTGAATCTTAATATTGAACCAGAAAATGGATGTCCTTTAAAAACCGAAGGATGTCCGCTGATAGATGAAGTTCGGCGACTGGAAGAAGCGTGCCGAAGGCTTCAAATATTGTCCCAAGTCGATTCACTTACCGAGCTTTTTAACTTCGGTTACTTATTGACTGCCTTGGATAAAGAAATGGAGCGTACTCGACGGTCTAGTCTCTCTACCAGTCTCATTATGCTCGATTTAGACCACTTTAAACATATAAATGATTCCTTGGGCCATGAAGCCGGTAATATAGCTCTTAAATGGTCTAGCAATATCTTGCGCAATAACTTACGGCGTATTGACATTCCTTGCAGATATGGAGGCGAAGAGTTTGCTATCATTCTTCCGGGAACCAGCTTATCTCAGGCTGTTCTCGGAGCGGAGCGTTTGCGAAATGGTTTAGCGAATTTGCCTGTCGAGATCGATAACAAGACGGTCAGATTGACCGCCAGCTTCGGAGTGGATGCCTATGACGGTAGAGAAGACATTACAGCTGAAGAGTTTATCGAACGAACGGACCATTTTCTACTTGACGCTAAGGCAAAAGGACGAAATCGAGTTTGTTACGATGAAAGTAAGGTGAGCGTAAAAACTACAGAAGTTAGCAGTGAGGAGCGAGAATCATTATTTTTCACTCCACGGCCTGATAGCTATGCAGCAAAAGGTTCAAACTGATTTTATAATAAGGTAATAATTTTATGAGTATACAAAAACAAAAACCAGTAACGTTAAGTATTACCAGCGGTAAGGGGGGGGTTGGCAAAACAAATTTAGCAGTAAACTTAGCCTTTGCCTTGATGAATAAAGGACAACGTGTGCTTTTAGTGGATGGCGATCTGGGGCTCGCTAATGTGGACGTACTACTGGGCCTTTCTGTGAAAAACACTATTCGTAATATTCTTGAAAGTGGGACCGATCCTCTTGAGTCGGTAATCTATATTGAGTCGAACCTGGGCATACTTCCTGCCAGTTCAGGAGTGCCTGAAATGGTTACCTTAGGGCACGATGAACAGAATAAGTTAGGCGAATTGTTAACCTCCCTTTCAAACCACTTCAATTATATTTTAATGGATACAGCTGCTGGTATAGGTCCCTCTGTGCTTTGGTTCAACAACTTTGCAGATCATAATATAGTTGTACTCAAACCTGATCCTACATCGCTCACTGATGCTTATGCCTTAATCAAAACACTTTCAGGAAAATTTGGCCGGGACATCTTCTATCTTGTTCTTAACTTTGTTAAGGAAGAGAAAGAAGACCTCAAAACCTATGAAACGCTTAAAAATGTTGCAAGTAAATTCCTAAACCTGGATCTCCAGTATCTTGGCCCTATTCCTGAAGATAAAGCTGTTACGGCCGCAATTTGCCAACAAATGCCTTTTATTCAAAAAGTTCCTCAATGTAAGGCGTCTCAAGCTGTATTTAAACTAGCTGATAGAATTCAGATGATTAAGAAAACAAGGGGGTCAGGTAACAGTTAAATGATCCTTTTGCCCCCGTGAAATGGCCTTGCGGGATTTCACGGGGTAAAAATTAAACCCTGGTTAAATAAATAAAAAAGAAATTTAACTGGGCAGGCGTCATAAATCCCGGTTAAATATGCTCCGCCTTTAACCCTGGTTAAATAAATAAAAAAGAAATTTAACCGGGCAGACAGGATAAATCTTCATTCTTGACAAAATGCGCGGAAGTTGCGGGACATCCATAAATAAGCAAATAACGTAACAGTTCAGCCACTAAGGCACAAAGGCACAAAGAAGGAGTATGGATTATAAGCCTTTATCAAAAAAGTGCAATGTCCGTTGATAGTTGTCAATTGTCCGTCGCCAAGGACGAAAATGGTGGTTAATTCAATTAAAGATGAACGATTTTTTACAAATTTATGCTTGAAATAAGTGTT
>NZ_JAZFTO010000307.1:0-7306 GCF_036446775.1 Candidatus Desulfatibia sp. | reverse complement strand
GAATCGATTGTTTTTTGAATGGCGTTTAAATCCATCCGCGTGACAGTTTGCCTCGTTTGCCCTGTATCCAGCGTGTAAGACTGCACCCCGCCGGTCGCTAGTGCGTCCGCTGCCGTTTCATACAATACGATCTGCGCCTTGGTGGCAGTAATTCGTGCTTGAATAAAATCCCGATCCATTACATCTCTAAGCCCCGCCAATTTTCAAAAGAAAGCTTTAAAACAAACTAGGCGTACAGGATACCCCGAGTTACGCTTAAAAGCAAAATAATGCTTGCGTTACCGGTAACGGCGAGCTATGCTGGTTGCAAGTTAAGCAAATACACAAAAGGAACGGGAAAATGGCTACAATTAAAATATTTGATAAAGTTGAAATTTATATCACAAGACCAAGCGGTGAAAGTGTAACGGCTGTATGGGGTGGCTCTGGTAAGTTAAATGACAATATGTTTATGCAGATTAAAAAAGCCACGTTTGATGCAAATGGTAGCGTTGTGACTGGCTACAAAAACTTAAAGAAAGCGGTAGAAGCTCCTAAAATGGACGATTACGATAGAGCTGTTATGGATAGTATTGCAGTTAATAATATGTCAAGGATGGGCGAATAACAAAAACAACTTACTTAATAATGCTCCAAGGGCTGGGGCATGATTAAATTAATTCACAAACAAAGAGGAACGGGAAAATGAAAACTAATAAAACCAGATATCTTACAAGCATAACGGTTAGAGAGATTAGCACCGGTATTCTTGACACTAAACTCATGATTACAGAAGAAAAGATTACTACTAAGGACATGACCACAGTGAAAGGATTTATAATAATCAGCGTTACAAGCTCGGCTTGTTAACCAGCACTAGTTAATTTAACAATGCTCCGCTAGGCGGGGCATGATTAAATTAATTCACAAACAAAGAGGAACGGGAAAATGAAAACTTTAACAACTGGGATGATAAATGATGGAATGGTTTCGACTTTCTTTGAGTGCTTGCTAGACTGTGAAGGTTGTAGTACAGAAGCAAGAAAATTGGCTAACAATGTTTATTGTTTAAATGCTGCTGCTACTACTGAAGAAGCTGACAGCTGGTATGAAGCTTTAGCGCAATTCAAAAAAATTAACTAGATACACAAACAACGAGGAACGAGAAAATGAAAAAATTAAACAAATTTGAAACTACTTATAAATCTTCACGGGATTGGATAAGATCGTACTTTAAGAATGATAAGAAGCTTGAAAGTGTGGAAGCTAGAAGAAGAGTATTTCAAGCATTTAAGCAAGAAGTGCAAATGGCATTAACAATTGACGTTAATACTAACGCTTGGATTTTCGATCAAAACGAACTGAAAGACTCATACAGCGGAAAGCAAACGCTAAGGTCTATGTGCGAAACCTTTTATTACGAAGCTGTTGGCGCGGCTGGCAGACTGTAAGTTAATTTAACAATGCTCTGCAAGTCAGGGCATGATTAAATTAATTCGCAAACAAAAAGGAACGGGAGATGAATAACATTACATGGTCAGCGTCTAACAATAGCAGTTTTTTAAATGGTAGCAGAAATGCTCAATCTGTATTGGCTGCGGTAAGAGCGGGCAGGCAGTATCTTAACTCTGAGCTATGCGGAGAGGGTACTATCACGATATATCAAGATGGAGTGGAGATTCGAGCCGATACAAAAGACATATTCACCAACTTTAAATGGTCAACCAATACAGACCTATAAGATCTAATATACAAGTTAATTCACAAACAAAAAGGAACGAGAAAATGAGAAAATTATCACCGGCGGCACAAGTCGCTAAACTAATAAAATCCGAATTGAAAAAGAACGGAATTGCATGTAAGGCTAAAAGCTCGTCTTTTTCGATGGGTGACAGCGTTACTATAGAAATTAATAACCAACCCCCTTGGGTTGTGGATGCTATAGAAAGTCAAACAGATAAGTATGAGTACGGCACTTTTGACGCAATGACCGATTGTCAGGGTTTTAAAAATAGGGATTTTGATGGGCCACAAACTAAATATTTAACTATTAATAATCGTTTTGACGAGTCTATCACGCTTGAAGCTAGACGACATATTTTATCTAAGATAGATGTTGAGCATCATAGCGAGAATGATATACAGCTCATGACTTGGAATTATTTAACAGGGAGTAATCGATTTTTAGGGTGTTACTTCAAAAAACCATTAATTAAATACGCGGCTTAGTTAATTTAACAATGCTCCACTGGCTGGGGCATGATTAAATTAATTCACAAACAAAGAGGAACGAGAAAATGAGCATACAAATTGGAGATGGTAGAATTTGGCAGCCCATGCTTGACGTGCATGGTTTGATGCACAACCACAATTTGCTAGTTAAAGAAGAGTATCGCCTTGAGGGCCACCAAATCGGTAGGTTTGGCGCGTGGCTAGATGATAAAGGTAATTTTGACGAAGGTTACATCGAAATACCCTCTAATGAAACTTTAAGCGGTCACGCTGAAATATTAGAGTTTTAGATAGCTAATTTAAACCCGCAACACTACCGGAGATTAAGAACATGAAACAAATTGAAATTATACCCGAAATAAAGCGCCTTTGCGGCTTAGGTCAATATGACGAAGCAATCAGCTTAGCAAGAGTCATAATTTCGCGGCCCATTGCTACGCGCGCCGAGGAGATCGTCATTAGTCATCGGCAGGATCATCATAATAGAGCGCCTCGCTTTCAATGTAGTCCCAGAACTTAGGCCAGTCGATTGTTTCAAGCTCAAAGTGCTGAATGCAGATCGACCACGCCAAGATCTCGACGGCGGCATGACCGTAGACGAGCAGATCCCATAGCTCGTTGCGCGCGTTGCCCGGTCGATGCCAGTAGTACGTCGTGTTACCGTTAGCGTCCAGCTTTTCACGGCGGGTTTCGACCGTTAACTCTTTTAGTTGCTTATCGGTCAAATCGACCGGCGCGTTGAAGTGGTACCTTTTTTGTGCCCCCGAATCCTCCGACCACTCCCTGCGTAATACCGGGGCGATCCGGTCTTTGTAATGATCCACTACGATCCTGTATCCTACCGTCCCCGCTTGGGTGGTAAACTCTGCGAATTCTTTAATAGTCTGATTTTTAGCGGGACGATCACGCCCTAAAATAGGATAAACACCCGAGGCGTAATCTGCGCAGAACGTGGTGACGGTGTCATTAGAATAACCCGCGTCGACTAAAGTCATCGCGATACCGTAAGTTTTCCCATCGTCCGCGACATATATCGCCTCTTCCAAAACTGACCTAAGTCTACCCCATGCCGGACTGCTCACTTCTCGGCAATCCTCTTCCCCCGGTTTCACCTCAAAACGCCAATAGTCAATTACAAAGCATTTGGCGTCACGCGTCCAACCCATTACCGATACCGCCAGATTTTGCTCATGCACATCGACCTGACAAGTAAGAAATAAAATAACCGACCCGCAGTACTCCCCCGCGTATTTATTCGGAATTTGGCCAAGTTTGTAATTCGGCCTCCGGTGTGCTGATACACTTGAAAACCGTACCTTTGAACCCATAACTTCAAACGGTACTCCAAGGATATTGTTATAAAATTCTTGCAGCAAAGTAACGCTTCGCACTTGATTAGCTTCTTCGTCCCAAGCTTCTAACCAATCCCGAACGATTGCCTCCCACGGGTACATTCCTGTTGGTGAGTAAAGCGCGGAGATATGGTAGCTCCGGTGATTAGGATCTCGCGCGTGACTCGTCGGTCGCCATTCTCCGCGCGGAAGCATCCAAGACTTGTCCGCGTTGATATGCTCGTGGTCGCAAAATTTGCAGACATACCGAACCGAATCCGACACCAAAGCGCCATGTTTGTCTGTCTCCCAGATTAAGCCGTGGTGCTTTTCGTCTGTTTTGTTTTTACCACCCTGAAAGACGAGGACTTGCATCTCGCCACAACCTTTGCACGGCATGAAGTACCTACGCTGATCCCCTCGTTCAAACCCTCTGGCAATACGACTAGAGCCTAAAAGCAAGGGCGTAGAAATTCTCGCAATTTTCCGGCTTTCGTGATAAGCCTTGGTTCGTGCTTCAGCTAATTTTTGGGGGTCACCATCTTTTCCGACTTTATCCGGGAACGCGTCGCACTCGTCTTCCAACAAATACTGGATCGAGATCGAACGCAATTTATCCGCGTTACGAGCGCCAAACGGAACGAGGAAACCTCCACCCACCCATTCTAATTTTTTGTCAGTCTTACCGGTTTTTCGGCTATTAGTGGTGTCCGCGGATTGAACCAGGTGCATCAAATCGGAGTGCTGCAGCATGGGCGTAATGTACGACTCCATCCGAAGTTGCGCTAATTCGGCGTCCGCTGTCAGTAGCATAGTCGGCGCGACCTTAACATGATCGATGATATACCCTATGGCGTTTTCCAAAATACCAACCGTAGCTCCAATCTGAGCGCCTTTCATAAAATCGAATTCGCGCACGGGAGAATCTAAGCATAAACAATCCGCTATTTCTCGCAAAAACGGAGCGACGTCGTACGAATAAAATCCCGGCATCGGCGTTACTTGCGGCGGCAGATACCTTTTCGCCTCCGCCCATTCGCTTACTTTGACCGTCATTTTTTCATCAGTTAGCGATCTAACCTGAGCGGACAACCATTCGTCGTCGTCGTCTTCGAGTTCATGGTTTATGGTCATCAGCTCAACACGCGGGGTGAACTTAAGCCGCATCGGTTCCCCCGCCGCCACCGATTGCACAATGTAAATCACCGAGATGATCGAGGCGAGAGGAAGGTCGCGCGCTTTGGCCTGTATCAATTTCGTTAGGGTGCTGACTTCCATCCGACGGTACTCGTTATACGAGTCTTCGAGCAGGTCGAGTACTTTCTCTTTTTCAATATATCTGATCAGCGGGTGATGCTCTTTGGACTGGATTTTGGCCACCAAAAAACGCACCACCGCCTGAGTGTCCGCGTCGGCGCTTTTAGCTCTGTCAACAGCTTGCTCGGCGGTTAACGCCAGGATTTCACGAAGGCGCATGAGCGTCGAACAACATTCCTGTCTCGGCGTTCACCGCTTTTTGGCCTGTCAATTTCTGCCAACGCCGGACGGTAACATCGACATACGCGGGCGTGAGCTCCATTGTAAAACATCGGCGGCCTGTTCGTTCGGCACCGATCAGCGTTGATCCTGACCCCCCGAAAGGCTCAACACAAATCCCCCCGCGCGGGAGGCTGGTTCGCATGACCCGTTCCATCATTTCCACCGGTTTCGGTGTCGCATGGCCATGGCGTTCGTCTCCGACAACGCGGGAAAACTCCCAAACATCGCGCATCGAGTCATGGGCGTTGTCGAAGTATGACCTCATCCCGCCTTGAATTCCGTTAACGTGATTGCGGTACCCGCCTTTGATTTCGTCGTAAATTCGTCGGATCTCTAAGTAAGGTTTCTGGAAGAATTCGGGCAAACTGTCCTGCAGGCTGGTGTAATGTTTCTCCGAAATTATCGACCATTGAGACTTCGAGAACCAATGCGCGTACATTTGGACGCCGGTAATTTCCCGACATTTACCAGGCGTTAAACCGGCGGCAACCGCTTGTTCTTCGAGATATACCCGTATCTCGTCCCAGCCTTCCCAGTATTGATCGGCGTTCACGTTCCCTAAGAATTGCTCGCCGATCTGAAAATACAAACACCGCTCCGAGGCTTCGGGGAACTGAGTCATAAGATCCGAAGCCATACCCGGTACGCTCTTTTTGTCCCAAACTATCTCATTACGAAAGCAGAGTACTTCCGAATCCGCCAGACCCCCTCGGTACCATAACCGCCACAAATCCGGCGCGTTTCCCCAAATATATACGCTCGCGTTCTCATGAACAAACAAGCGGAACGTGTTCCACCACTCCATTTGAAAACGATCCAAGTCTTCGCGGTAAAGATTGTCATTTTGCACCCCGTCTTTTTGCTTTCCCATCCCGTACGGCGGATCGGCGTGAATTAGTTGGGCCTTTTCACCGCCACATAATTTCTCGACGGCATCGACGCTGGTACTATCGCCGCACATTACCCGGTGGCCACCCATCAACCACAAATCGCCCTCAACCGAAACGATCTCAGCCTGAACGGCGGGGGCTTCGTCGAGGTCTACTTCCGGCGGGATCGCATCTTGAAATAAGTCGTCCAGGAACGAAGGGTCAAACCCAAGCACGTCGATATCAAAATCTAACTCTTGAAGCTCTTCGAGTTCTGCTTTTAGTGCGCCGATATTCCACCCAGCGTTTAAAGGCAATTGGTTGTCGGCGATCAAATATGCCCTTTTTTGGGTTTCACTGAGTCCTCGAAGAACTACGCACGGGACCTCTGTCATGCCCCGCACTTCCGCGCCCAATTTTCGACCATGGCCCGCGATTATCACGTAATCCTCATCGACTAAAATCGGATTAGTGAACCCGAACTCTTTGATACTGGCTGCAATCTGATCTACCTGTTCGGTGGAATGCGTGCGCGAATTATTGGTGGCGACTTGTAGGTTGCCGAGTGGTACGTGCTCAATTTGCATCGTTTAAAATCTCCAAATTCATCGCCGATTGCTTGACGCTCTTAAGTACTCGACTGTTGGCATCACGTATGATTTTTTGCACGTCGATGTAGGTTTCGGGTCCGCCGGATTGAACCCTGGCCACAACGGACTTACTCACCGCCACCGGGACGTCTGTTACTAGTCGAGAAAACGCAACATCGATCATTGGGAAAACTAAACCGGCGACTTTTTGACGGTCAACCAGGTCACCGCGTTGCTGTTTCGCCCGCAGTTCTTTGTACTTAAATTCTGAAATACTCTTAAGGCTATCAACAAACCGCTTGAACCCGTCAACCGATCCGTATCGCATTACGACTTCTCGAACGGTCAAGTCCTCAAGGTGATCTAGATCGTGCGCTTGGGGCTGCTGAGTTTCTAAGGGTGGTGGTGGTCTCGGCTGGGTCTTAGCTGCGGCTTTCTTTCGCACCCGTTTTTTACCTTTCGGCTTAGATGCGTCCTGCTTAGGTGGCAATTCGTCCACGCCGTGCTCGCTGAGCCATTGGCGGACAAGCGGGTGTTCGACGTCCACGCCATCAGCTACTACGGCATCGGACAGGTGTTTTTTGCAAGCGCGGGCGGAGGTGGACTTGTTGACACCAGCCCATCGCCCTAGCTCGGATCTGCTAATAATTCGTGTCATGCCACGATTCTACCGCAACGGAGGTGTAACGGTCAATGGTCAGGCGTTGCGTTGCGCGAAAAACTCAAAATTTCCGAGAGGGCTGCGCGGCGGAATCAAAACAGATCG
>NZ_JAZFTO010000306.1:0-7270 GCF_036446775.1 Candidatus Desulfatibia sp. | reverse complement strand
GTCAATATGGCCGGTTAAAGCATAGATAACGGCAACCGAATTTTGCTTGCGAACTTCCTCGCAAAGCTCCATGCCGTTTTTTCCCGGAAGGCTGAGGTCGAAAAACATAACCATAATGCTTTCTTGCCTCAAAATTTCTATAGCTTTTTCTGCATTTTTAGCCACACTAACCACATAACCGGCTTTACTGAAAGCGTTCTCCAGCATACGCAGAATGGCTTCGTCATCTTCCACAAACAATATTTTTTTCTCGTTCTTCATCTTATCTTATTAATTCCACATGATATAACTTTTTGCAAGGCCTTTAATTGCATTATTTGACTCTTACGACGTTAAACGCTAAATACATCCTCAGGTTTTGTGACAGCCAGACTCACACCAAATATAGTATATATCAAGCCTGGCGACAGATCCAAGCAACCGCCGCGGAATCAGGTCTAAAATGTACACAAACATTTTTAAAGCAATACGGCCGATATTCTTTATCACACTCTTCGTGCTCCTTGCTTGCAGCGCTGAGGCCGGAGAGCTTCAATCCCTTCAGACCGGAGATGTGGAAGTGTTCTTTGATGCTTCCCTTAAGCCGGCTGCCAAGGAGGTCTTGCATCTTTATCCAATAGTCAGGGAGGATATAGAGTCTCTGTTTGCCTGGCAACTGCACTCGAAACCATCCGTTCTGCTCATTAAAACCAGAAAAGACTTTCTTAAAATGGCCGGCGATTCCCTGGTGGTAGCGTTTGCGGTTCCGCAAAAAAACCTGATTGTTATCGACCATTCTAAAATGATCAAACACCCTTTCAGCCTCGCAACTACTCTGAAACACGAACTTGCTCATCTTTTGCTGCATCAATATATCAGAGCAGATAATTTTCCCCGATGGCTGGATGAGGGTCTCAGTCAATGGGCAAGTGACGGGATCGGCGAGGTTATTAGGGACCCTAAAAGCTCCCTTTTAAACCGGGCGGCATTCTCACGCAAATTTATCCGACTGCGAGAATTAGAACAAGACTTCCCTCCTGACAAAAGCGCCCGGCTATTGGCCTATGAGGAAAGTAAAAGCTTTGTAACTTATCTCGCCGCTCGATTCGGCCGGGAAATAATCTTTAAGGTTTTGAATCAGATGGTAACCGGGCTATCAGCCGAAGCCGCTATACAAAAAGCCTCTTTGATCCCTTTTGAAACACTTGAAAAAGAATGGCAACATTCCTTAAGAAAAAAAACAACCTGGTTTGCGTTGCTAAGCTATTATCTATACGAAATTCTATTTACCCTAATGGCCTTTATAACTGTCTATGCATTCATAAGACGACGCATTAAGAAAAAGGCCTATTGGGATGATGAACCCGAAAATGCCTAGAAGCTAGTTGCAAACCCCATCTTGTGGGCGAGGCTGGGCTGTGGTAAAAGACAGGGTAACACTTAATACAGACCTTTATATACTGTGGGATTGAAAAAAAATTGGACACTCGGTCGGGCTTGGTTGGGAGGTTCAGGGTTCAGCGTTCAGCGTTCAGGCCTCCGGCTCGTAGAGGCACGATCCTACGCCTCGGAGAGGTTAATCGCTTCGCACTTTTTCCTATACCATTGAGTCCATAGGGGTAATTAAATGAGGAATTAACCTATGAACCTTTGAACATTGAACCTTTGAACCCAACTCTTTGATTAGAAATGGAGATCCCCAAATGGTAGAATTTGCGTATCAAGATATGTTTCTTTTGGGTGAAGATACTGCGGAATATCGGCTGTTGACCAAAGAGCATGTTTCCGCAGGAATGTTTGAAAATGTTCCGATACTTAAAATCGCTCCCGAGGGACTGACATTGCTGGCCGAACAGGCCTTTAAAGATGTATCCCATCTGATGAGATCCTCGCATCTTGCGTTGCTGGCCAAGATACTGGATGATCCGGAAAGCTCCGATAACGACCGCTATGTAGCTCTTGAAATGCTTAAAAATGCGGTGATTTCTGCAGAAGGCGTATTTCCCATGTGCCAGGACACCGGCACCGCTATTGTCATCGGCAAAAAGGGACAGCAGGTATGGACCGGCTATTGCGACGCGGAAGCGCTTTCAAAAGGTGTTTTCAATGCCTACACCAAAGGCAACCTAAGGTATTCCCAAAACGCCCCCCTGACAATGTTTGAAGAAAAAAATACCGGATGCAATCTTCCGGCCCAGATCGACCTGTATGCAACTAAAGGGGATGCCTACCATTTTCTCTTGATGGCCAAAGGCGGCGGATCAGCCAATCAGACCTTTATTTACCAGGCGACCAAAGCAACGCTAATGCCTGAAAAACTTGTCGCGTTTATGCAAAACAAGATGAAGTCCCTGGGAACGGCGGCCTGCCCGCCCTATCATCTGGCGTTTGTGGTCGGCGGCACTTCCGTTGAAATGAATTTAAAAACCGTCAAACTGGCCACGACCGGATATCTTGACCATCTGCCTGTCAAAGGCAACGAACTGGGGCAGGCTTTCAGAGATACCGAACTTGAAGATGAACTCCTAAAGATTTCTCGTAACCTGGGCATCGGGGCCCAGTTCGGTGGAAAATATTTCTGCCATGACGTCCGGGTCATCCGCCTTCCCAGACACGGCGCATCATGTCCCATCGGCCTGGGTGTCGGCTGCAGCGCCGATCGCAATATCAAGGCCAAAATAACACGTGCAGGCATTTTCCTCGAAAAGCTGGAAAAAGATCCTGCTAAATATTTGCCGCAGACCCAATTGCCGGAGGAAGAGGCTGTGCGCATCGATTTAAATCAGCCCATGGATGACATCCGGTCCATGTTGAGCAAACACCCGGTAGCAACCCGGCTGCTTTTGACCGGCAATATCGTAGTCGCCAGGGATATCGCCCATGCCAAATTGCAAGAGCGCCTCGATCAAGGCCAGGAGCTCCCCCAATATTTTAAAGATCACATTATATGTTATGCCGGTCCGGCCAAAGTCCCGCCAGGATATCCTTGCGGATCAATCGGCCCCACCACCGCCGGCCGCATGGACCCCTATGTGCCGGTTTTTCAAGCCCGAGGAGGCTCCCTGGTCATGCTGGCCAAAGGGAACCGCTCCAACACGGTTACCCAAGCGTGCCAAAAATACGGCGGTTTTTATCTGGGCTCTATCGGAGGACCCGCCGCCCGCTTGGGCAAAGAGTGTATTACAAAGATTGAAACCATTGAATACCCTGAACTGGGCATGGAAGCCATCTTTATGATCACGGTCAAAGACTTTCCCGCCTTTATCGTTGTCGACGACAAAGGGAACGATTTTTTTGCGGATTATCCGGAGTAGCTCAAAAAAATTGGGGGAAAGGGGACGTTTTGCAAAGGTCTCGTATCGTCTGGTCCCGGTGAAGGTTGCATAGGCATAATTATATCAACAGCCGGTTTGTTCGCAAATTCAAGCATCCGCGAGGCTGCTCATAATTTTAATATGCACTTTTCTGGTGCGCGGCCCGTCAAATTCACAGAAAAAGATGCCCTGCCAAGTACCCAGCACCAGCCGGTCATGCTCTATGGCAATCAATTCTGAAGAACCGACAATCGTTGCTTTTACATGAGCCGGTGAATTCCCCTCAAGATGGCGATATCCGGCCTCCCAGGGAACGATCTGGTTCAAAACCATTAAGATGTCGTCTTTGACGCTGGGGTCTGCGCTTTCATTAATGGTAATCGCTGCGGTTGTGTGCGGAACATAAAGCATACAAAGCCCGCTGCCGCCAGAGGCAGACCTTACCTTATCCTGAACCCTTGATGTAATATCAATGAGTTCTGTTCTGTCTTTGGAATTAACTGTAATAATCATCAAGCCTCTCCAATATAAAAAGGCCCTGTTTAAGGTGCAGAGCCTTTTTAAAAAAGAATTAAACCGATTTCAGCACTTCTTGGTTAGACACATCCTGTAGGTTTGGGAAGACCAGCCATTTTACATGCTCCCTTTCCGGGTCCTGACGGGAACAGTTCGTAAATATGTTTTAGTTTAAAACCGGTAACTTTCGAAAGAATCCGGACCATAGGAGCAATTCCGTTTTTCTTGTAATAGTCCTGAAGCACATTTACTACTTTCCAATGCTCCTCGGTAAGCTCACCGATACCTTCAGCCTCTTTGACCAGCTGTACCCATTCTTCGTTCCAGTTGTCAAAGCTGTCGATAAAGCCGTCTTCATCTACGTTAAACGTCTTTCCCCCATATTCAACAGTTGGCATTTATATAACCTCCTTTAAAATTAATTAATCTTATAGCCTCCAGCCTATTATCTTTTTTGCTATTTTTATTTTTTAATAATTTTGAGTTCCTATCTGATTGATGCCTCAATGTCAATACGAAAAATGCAAAAATTTAACCCCCAATCTAACGATCTTTGCGTGTTAACGGAAAACAATTTGATAATTAACAGAATAGATTGTATTTTTAATAAGTGATAAGCCTCGGCTTTGATGATCTCGTAAAAAGTCACGAATTTAATTATAGAAAATAGTTTATGAAACCTAATGTTATTGTCATTTGCGGTCCAACGGCTTTAGGAAAAACCGCGACGGCAATCGAACTAGCCGAAATTTTCAACGGCGAGATTGTCGGGGCCGATTCAATGCAGATATATCGATACATGAACATCGGTACAGCCAAGCCGTCTCCACAGGAACTGGCTCGTGTACGGCACCATCTGATCGATATCGCTGATCCGGACCAGCACTTTGACGCCAAACAATATGCCAAGACGGCCCATGAAAAGATTATGGAACTTGTATCGCAGGCTACCGTCCCTTTTGTTGTCGGCGGAACAGGGCTCTATATCAAAGCGCTTGTTCACGGTCTGTTTAGGGCCGAATCGGCAAATGATGATATACGCACGCGCTTGAAAAAAGAAGCACAAAGCCGCGGTACCGATTTTCTCTACGAACGCTTGAGTCGTTGCGATCCTGATGCTGCTGCCAGAATAAAACCCCTCGACAGCTACAGGATTGTTAGAGCCCTGGAAATATATCAATTAACCGGCAAAACGATCTCGGCATATCATCACGAACACAGGTTTCAAGATGAGCCCTTCCGGGTTTTGAAAATCGGCCTTAACATTGACCGGGAGCTGCTTTATGACCGCATCAACCAGAGGGTTGATGCGATGATAGCGACCGGACTTGTTGATGAGGTTAAAGCACTCCTTGGCCGGGGATATGCGCCGGACCTCAAATCGATGCGGTCGCTTGGCTACCGGCATATGGTTGATTTTATTAAAGAACGGTTGTCTTGGCACGAGGCCGTGCGCACTTTGAAACGGGATACCAGAAGATATGCAAAACGCCAGCTCACGTGGTTTAAAGCTGACTCCGACATTGCATGGTATACGCCCGGGCAATTAAGTGATATCAGCCGGTCAATTAAAAAATTCTTGCACCGGCCATAGGTATGCGCCTAAAAAGTAAATGCTACCTTAATGACTTGCGATCGGGCATTATCGCTCAATTGAGGTAGCAGAAAAGAGTTTTTATCATGAGAATAGCCCTTGCACAGTTCAATCCGATTATCGGCGATTTTAACCGCAACTTTGCTAAAATACAACATTTTGCCGCAAAAGCTATCGAATTGTCATGCGACCTGGTTGTTTTTTCCGAGCTCGCAATTACCGGGTACCCGCCGCGGGACCTGCTGGAACGCAACGATTTTGTAGCGGCCAATCTTGCCTGCTTGCAACAGCTTATGACAGCGGTTCGAGGTATCGGAGTCATCTGCGGCTTTGTTGAAAAGAATTCTACCGGCAAAGGCAAGAATCTTTACAACGCGGCGGTACTGTTCGAAGACGGCCAAATACATCATAAGGTTTATAAAAGGCTTCTGCCGACATACGACATATTTGATGAACGACGTTATTTTGAGCCCGGCCCGGAAAGTACGGTATATACATATAAAGGCCATTGTATCGGATTGACGATTTGTGAGGATGCCTGGAACGACGAAGATATTTTCAAAGAAAGAATCTACCCTGTCGACCCTGTTGCCCGGCTGATCCGGTCCGGCGCAGACTTGGTGATCAACATTGCTGCCTCGCCTTATTATTTAGGGCATCAGCAATTTCGCTTCAATATGTTCAAGTCCTTGGCCGCTAAATATAACGTTCCGTTTTTGTATGCCAACCAGGTCGGCGGCAATGACAGTGTTCTCTTCGATGGAATGAGCACTGCCTTTAATAAAAACGGAAAGTTGGCCGCCAGGGCCCGTGATTTCGCAGAAGATCTTGTGGTTTTTGATTCGCAAGCTTCCAAACCATCCCCGGACAACCTTCGTCCGGTTGCAGGTTCTGACACCGAATCCCTGCTGAGAGCCCTGGTCATGGGGACCCGCGATTATGTCACAAAGTGCGGGTTTTCAAAAGTTGTGGTGGGGCTAAGCGGCGGGATAGATTCTGCTCTGACTGCCGCTATTGCCGTGATGGCCCTGGGACAAGCAAACGTTGCAGCCGCATTTATGCCGTCTTTGTACACATCTCAAGAAAACTATGCAGATACTGCCAAGCTTTCTGAAAACCTGGGTATTGAGTATCTTAAGATACCCATAGACAGTATGTTCAAAGAGTTTTTAAGGTTTATCTCACCGGATTTCAAGCAGAGCGACGTAGGCATTACCGAGCAGAACATACAGGCAAGAATCAGAGGCATTATCCTTATGGCCCTGTCCAATAAACACCGGTCTCTGGTGCTTTCTACGGGCAATAAGTCTGAACTGGCCGTCGGCTATTGCACCCTTTACGGCGATATGACCGGAGGGCTGGCCGTAATTTCAGACGTCCCCAAAACAACGGTTTATGATCTTGCCCGTTACATCAATCAAGAAAAAGAATGCATACCGCAAAGAATCATCGACAAGGCACCTTCGGCTGAACTCAAACCGGATCAAACCGACCAGGATGATCTGCCGCCATATGAGATCCTGGATGCAATCTTAAAAGGATATATCGAAGACCTTAAAGGTGTCCATGAACTGGTTGAAATGGGCTTCAAGCAAAGCACTGTGGAAGAAGTTATCTTAAAAGTTGACCGCAACGAACATAAAAGGCACCAGGCCGCACCCGGTTTGAAGGTGACATCCAAAGCTTTCGGTTACGGCCGAAGGTATCCCCTGGCACGGCGATATTAGGTTGTAAATTTGCTCTGCCAAGAATCGCGAGCATCCATAGTTGCTTGAATCAAAGCGATTGTTTCCGTCTTTTTAAGGGACCACATGGGGGCCACCAGCTCTTGTTGATGAGGGTCCCCGGTCAGGCGCTGAACAACCAT
>NZ_JAZFTO010000305.1:0-44451 GCF_036446775.1 Candidatus Desulfatibia sp. | reverse complement strand
CAACCCTGTATCGAATTAATTATTTGACGAGGCTTGTTTCACGGTGCCTTGCGCCGTTAATAGCATTCAATTGCCATGATACCGATACGTTGTACAAGCAGGCAAAACAGGTAAGGTGGGAAGATTTTTTTGCCAAAGGCTCTACATTCGCTGTGTCAGGGAATGTTTCCGACAGTACTATTTCGCATTCAAAGTTCGCTTCTCTGCGCCTTAAAGATGCTGTTGCTGATTATTTCAAGGAAAAAACCGGTAAGCGCCCGGATGTGTCTATAAGGAATCCTGATATCCTGCTAAACCTTCATATCAGGCATGACAAGGCCGAGATAAGCTTAGATACGTCGGGAGGTGCACTTCACAGAAGAGGATACAGAGCAGAGACCGTATCGGCGCCTATGCAGGAAACTGTCGCGGCAGCGATTATTCGATTTACAGAATGGGACGGGTCTGTCGCTTTATATGATCCTTTGTGCGGTTCGGGAACACTTTTGTGTGAGGCGCTTATGCGGCACTGCAACATTCCTGCGAGTATTTTTAGAAATAAATTCGGTTTTGAATTTCTACCTGACTTTGACGGCTCTGTCTGGAAGCAGGTTAAAAAAGAGGCTGACGGAAGCATCCGGGAATTGTCTAAAGGGCTGATTGCAGGCAGTGATGTGTCCAAAAAAGCTGTCAAGGCGGCGAGGACAAACATAATGGGGCTTCATTACGGAAAGAATGTAAGCGTTGAAAGGGCCGACTTCAGAAAGTTACCCGCTATTGAAGGGCAGGTAATTGTAACAAATCCTCCCTATGGCATTCGAATGGGGGCAGATGAGGACCTTGAAGCGCTTTACAAAAATCTCGGTGATTTTCTTAAACAGAAATGCAAAGGCTCAACCGCTTATATTTATTTCGGAGAACGGGGGTATATAAAAAAAATAGGCCTGAAAGCATCATGGAAAAAACCGATCATGGCAGGTGGGCTTGACGGCAGACTGGTTAAATACGAGCTGTACTGAACCGAAGCTAACAGGCCTGATGCGCACATTTATTATGTCCTGAAAAACCTGGTCCTCTGGGCCTCCGGCTCGTAGAGCCTACGCCTCGGAGAGCCAGGTCAGAGATACCCGGCTCTGCCTTGGCAGTTTTGTGTCTAAAATCACAAAATACAAGCACCAAACATTAAATAAATAACAAATCACAAGCACCAAATTTCAAATAAATCACAAATTCCAAGTCTCAAATTCCAAACAAGGGCTAAAACTATTTTTTTTATTCTTTTGTTTGGTATTTGTTTTTTCAGTCATTGGAATTTATTTGTTATTTGTATTTTGTTATTTGGGATTTCCCCTTTTGGTCATTGTTATTTGTTTGATATTTGATATTTGTTATTTGGAATTTAATTTACTCCATTTGAGATAGGTGCACCCCTGTGGGGGCAAACTAAAGCCTGGTCCTCTGGGCCTCCGGCTCGTAGAGCCTACGCCTCGGAGAGCCAGGATTCTTTACTTACTAAAGACCGTGAAACCTGTAGATATTTTTAAATGCGAACAATGCGGTGATTGCTGTAAAGGATATGGGGGGACTTTTGTAACCGAGGAGGAAATTATAAGCATCGCCGATTATTTGGGTGCGGATCCCAAGTGTTTTGTTAAGGATTACTGCCGGATATCCGGTGGTAAGCCTGTTCTGGCCCAGGGCAATGATGTTTATTGTATTTTCTGGAACGGGCTTTGCGCGATTCATCCGGCTAAGCCCCGCATGTGCAGGGCATGGCCTTTTATTGAGAGCGTTTTGGTTGACGTCGGCAACTGGCAGATCATGGCGGCGTCATGCCCGGGCATTCATACGGATGTGCCTGACAGTGTAATAAAAGAATGTGTGGGCCAAGCAGTTGCAAACTTCCGGTTATAGAATTCTATTGATTTTTTTCCCCTGTTCCACACTGTATACTATTAGCACACTAACCAATAACGTCTAGTTGCGGTGAATATTGGAGTAATGGATAGCCGGACATTTTTTTTCCAATACTCCGCTACTCCATCATTCCAGCCAAGACTATCAAGAAGGCCCCTATATAGGTGGAAGATAACAACCACATGTACGGGCCTGGATTCTTTGCCACCATGATTGGGATATTTGACTCAGGAATCGGCGGACTTACAGTCGTGAGGTCCTTAATGGACCAGCTTTCCGGCTACGACATTATCTACTTTGGAGATACTGCCCGTACACCGTATGGCAGCAAGAGCCCCGAGACCGTCATTAGATATGCACTGGAAAACACTGATTTTTTAATGAATCAGGGTGCCAAAATAATAGTGATGGCATGCAACACCGCTTCAAGCGTGGCTGCCGAAAGGGTATCGGCAGAATTTGATGCCCCTATATTTGAAGTTATTACACCGGCGGTGGAGGTGTCGCTGCAGACTTCAAGAGGACTTAAAATTGGAGTTATCGGAACAAGGGCCACGATAACAAGCGGGATTTATGAGAAAAAGATCAAGGCAATCAACCCGGATGCCAAGGTCTATTCTGCGGCCTGTCCTCTGCTTGTACCACTAGTGGAAGAAGGATGGATGCAGAAGCCCGAAACCGTGATGATTATCAAAAAATATCTGCATCCTCTAAAAGTCCGGCAGATAGACACACTTATTTTGGGTTGCACCCACTATCCCCTTTTAAAAAAATCAATCCAAAGAAAAATCGGTAAAAAGGTATCCGTCATAGACTCTTCCATTGCCGTTGGCGCTAAAATTAAAGATTTTTTGGCAGGACATATTGAAGTCGATAATCTGTTAAGCAGAAACGGCAAGTTGAGGCTCTTTGTATCAGATATAACCGATCAGTTTGAAAAGACAGCCCAGATCACACTCAAAAGAAATGTACATCTTGAGCCGGTAAAACTATAAAATCGCTCCGCGATTTTATACAACATAAGAGATTACAAGCTCATCAGGGTTGCTTTTATGAATGGGTATGTGGAAGCCTTGAAACTGAGCGCCGGAGAAAAAGAAAAGTTGGAAAATGATAAAGCTTTGTTAGTAAAAACAGTGGAATCGGCCGCTGACCGTTATATAGGAAAAGTTGAAGATATAAACAGATAGAGACAATTTCAAAATAATTTACATTTTTATAGGATGAAATATACATATGGTTATACATCATTTAAAATGCGCAACTCGTAACGCGCAAGCCGACTTCGCCATAGCTGCTTTAGCTGCGACGGCTGAACACGCAACCACCCCATTGCGTTTGACCCGGTTGGGGATCTATATTCTTTTTTTGACAGCCGTCGTTTTTTTCTACCCTGTTGGCGCTAAAGCCGACGATTTAGGCCAAAAGGTCGCGCGCATTGTTAAAGATTTTGAACAGCAGATAGTCGGCCTTGAGAGTGGTAATGAATATTTTATTGTGGTCCGTTCGTTTTTCGATGTGAACTCGAAACAACCGAGCAAGCGCAGTGAAGAAGTAACGGACAGCTTTTTTATAAATATCCGTGACAGATATTTTGGCAAAAGCAACGTCGTGATACTGAATTGGAGAAGCATAAAACCTTTTGAAATAGAGGCGTCTTCCAATGCAGATGAAATTTTTTACAAACAAGGCCCGCGGGAACAAAAGCTTGTGGAGAATTTCGGCAAGGGTTTTCTTGTTACCGGCACTACGGCCACAGCTGCTGAACTTGTCGAGATACACGCCAAATTAATTGATATGACCACCGGCAAACAGCTGGCAAGTTCAAAAGCAACCCTGCCGTCCGGCCCGGACGATGTTATGCCCGTCCAAAAGAGACCGCCGGTTGCATTGTTAGGCGCGCAAGAAGTTGTGCAGGCTCAAAAGAAACCGCCGGCCGCGCCGCTGACTGCTGTTGCTGCCGCCCCCCCCAACAAAGAAATGCCATCCGAAAAAAATACAGTGTCTGACGCCCTGAAAACTGAAATGCCTTTAAGAGAGAAGCTTAAAGATCTGCAATACAAAGTCATGCAAGGTATAAATTCCAGGTATGAAGGATATGTGAAAAACGGTAAAAAGCACGGTCAGGGGACGCTGTATTTTAAAAACGGCGATAAATATATCGGTGAGTGGCGGGAAGATAAAAAGCACGGCCAGGGAACCTATATATATGCAGATGCTGAGAAATATGTTGGGCAGTGGAAAGACGGCCGTATGCACGGGAAAGGGACTTATTTTTTTAAAAGCGGCAACAAATTCACAGGCCAATGGCGGGAAGATAAAAAGCACGGCCCTGGCACCTATTTTTTTAAAAATGGTGACCAATGGAAAGGGTCCTATGTAAACAACAAGAAACACGGCCGTGGAGTGTATACCTGGGTGAGCGGCGAATCACAGGAAGAAGTCTGGGAAAACGGAAAATTGGTCAAGTAGTGCTTCCAGCCCCTCCCAAACATTTATCACGAAACCACGAAACCACGAAAAAAGATATTAATAAAATTTCGTGCTTTCCCTATTTCGTGTTTTCGTGATTGTTTTATTGTTATTGTAAAAAAAAGCATTTGGATTTGATTGAAGGGTTACCCTCTTTACCTGCCATCCTGTAAAACGCGTCTATAACCATTGCGGGTGTTGTGCTGTGCAGGCATTCTGTTGTTTCGCAGTTCACGCCGCCTTTTTCAAAACACGGGCGGCAGTCGAGGCCGGGTCTTACCGTCTTTACGAATCGGCCTACAGGTTTCCATCTTTGAGGATCGGATGGCCCAAAAACTGCGATCGTGGGAAGACCCAGAAATGCGGCAAGATGACTGATGCCGGAATCGTTGCCGATAAACCCGCCCGCTTTTTTCAACAACAATGTAAGTTCCAACAGATCATCAAAAATACGAATTTTTATTTTATCATCACCTTGTGCTTGCAAAGATTCTGCCATAAAATGTTCGGCAGGACCTAATATAAATTCCGGTGTATAGCCGTTTGAAATTAATATTGTGGCGGTTTCAATAAAATTTGCAGCCTCCCAGTTTTTTTTTCTGCTTCCGGATCCGGGATGGATCAAGACCTTAACCGGATCGTATCCTCTGTCCCTCCTACCGCTGAATACCTTAGAAAAAAATAACGAATCGAGATCATTATCGGTATCATCGATCATACCGCGTTTGGCCAGGTTGGCCGCAATATGGCTGGTGACATGGATGTTTTGATCAACATCCGGCCTAGGCGGAATAAGATGAATCTTTTTTCCTGTAATTTTGTTGATAGTCTCTTGAAGCTTACGGGAAAATGAAAAAAGGACGATGCTGCCATAGGCACACAGCAGGCTTTTTACCGCCGGATCAACCGATCCGGCATAAAGGGAAGCAAAGGCGGCTGTCTCCAGAGCAAACCAGCGGTCGACAACCTTTAGTTCAGCGGCAAGTTTTCCAAGCTCGTCTCGCAAAAGGGCGTCAATGCTGCCGAACGACCGCCTCAGTCGGAGAAGGGCCGGGAAAGTAGTTATGACGTCGCCGAGGGCACCATGGTGGATGATTAACAGCCTTTGTTTGTTCATAAGTTGGTTTGGGCGGGGCTATCGCGGTTAAATTGTGGATGCTTTACTTTTACCTGGCTACCGTGTAATTAGGTCCTACAATCAAAAAATTGTTGGAAATGGTGGACTGTACCTGTTCCATTTTGCTTCCAAAAAAGATATTTTTGATCAGGCCGTGACCGTAAGCACCCAGGACTACAAGGGCATCATGGGGAACTTGATAGAGGTTTTCTTCAAAGCCACCGCTTTCAAAAAAGTGCCATTTGTTGACATACCGGTCCACTTCTTCTTTAAGGTTTTCTGTTTCTATCACCTTTTCGTACACTTCACGTGATCCTCTCTCCGTCTGAGTGAAAACATTCAGCGGCAGGTTGGAAACTCGGCTGAGCCGCAAGCCCAGTTTGAGGGCGTTGACGGCATTGGCCGATCCGCCGAAGAAGGATGCTATGCTTTTCCATTCCTTATAGACCGGGCTTGTAATCAGAACGGGAAACCGGGCGGACTTCACAATACGCCTTACCCTGGGACCGATGTAGCCCAGTCCGATTTTAGAAGAAAGATCGCTGATGCTGCGGGGACAGCACATGAAATCAAAGTTTGTCTGAATATCCGGCAGGGTAGAGGCCGTGAAATGCTTTGGGTCCAAAAATCTCGGTTGGATGCCGGCCTGCTCTACCAGTTCGGTTGCGTGCATCTTGGCCGTTGACGGGAATGTGAGATAGGAGCCGTCGAGATCGATCTGAACCACATCGTTTTCAAAATACATTAAAAATTTGGTGTGGCGGGGGATGTAAATCACCGGAGAAACGCTTAAAGTTTTGCAAAAATAAAGCGATTGAAGCAGGGTTTCTCTTCCCAGAGGATTATTCCTAAAAATATGAAATAGTTGTTTATCCATTAGCATCTCCTCTATGCTGTTAGGCACGGGACAATTTGTAATATCATAATACCATAAAATGTGGTTTTTTGCAGCATGCTTTGTTCTTTGGTTGTATAAAATCGCGCAGCGCTTTTATTGGGCGGTCTGAACCATTAGTTCTTTGCGATATTTATCCAGCAGGGTCGCCTTGGAAATCAGGCCAATAAAGCGATTGTTGGCGACTACCGGCATGGAAAACAGGTGCTGTTCATCCATACGACTTAGAATTTCGGACAGATCATCGTCCGGATGCACGACTTCAACGTTAGTATCCATAATCTGACCTATTAATACGGTATCATACATGACTGGATTGAAAAGGTACGGTCGAATGTCGTCCAAATGGATAATTCCCATGAAATGACCGTTGGCTTCGTTTTCAACCGGAAAGTAATTCCGGCGCGATTTTTGTACAATATTGATAAATTCTCGCAGCAGCATGTTTTGTTTAACGGCGATGCAGTCCTTTTCAAGAAGCTCACGCACGGTCATATCAGACAACACCCGGGCATCGGTCCCCGGCCTGAGAAGATGCCCGAGATCAACAAGATCCTTGAGGTAAAAGGATGCCGGTTCAATCCAGTGACAGAGGGTCGTTGAGATTGCCGAGACGATAATTAGCGGCAGAATAACTTCATAGCCGCCGGTAATCTCGACAATCAGGAAAATTCCCGTAAGCGGAGCCTGGAGAATTCCGCTAATGAGACCGGCCATTCCCAGCAAGGCAAAATAGCCTTCATTAACCCATGATACTGACGGCCACAGCAAAATAAGACCTTGATGATAGGTTACTCCTACCAGGCTTCCGATTACCAGGCAGGGGGCAAATATTCCGCCGGAGCCCCCCCAACCCAACGTCAAGGATGTGGCCAGGATCTTGGCAAGGGCGGCAATAGCCACCAATACGAGTCCCTTGGCAAAAACACCTTCGATCATGATACGAATCCAATGGTAGCCTTCGCCCAGTACGACCGGTAAAAACATTCCGACAATGCCGACCGCGCAACCGCCGATAGCGGCCCGTACCCATACCGGTGCCGGAACCCTGCCTGAGATTGAATGCATGGACCTTAGCATGCGGGTCAGCAAAATAGATGCAGCGGCTGCCAGTACGGCCAGCCCTATAGAGGCTAAAATATCTGTAAAGTCGATGCTGAACTGCCGGTGGCTGAAGGCGATCTGGTTGCCTTGCAGGATTCGGCTGATTTCAGTCCCGGTCACGGATGCTATGGCAATCGGGATGATATGCAGAGCTTTCCACTCACCCAGGATCACTTCAATCGCAAATACCATTCCGGCAATGGGGGCGTTGAAGATGGCAGATATAGCACTGGCAGCGCCGCAACCGACAAGCGTTACCCGCTGGCGGTCGTTCAAAAAGAAGAACTTTGCTATATTGGAGCCGATGGAAGCCCCGCTCATAACCACCGGAGCCTCAGGGCCGGCTGATCCTCCACTGCCGATGGTAAGACAGCTTGATATCAGCCTCGAAATACTCGAACGCAGCCGCAACAGTCCGCCATAGCGGGACACGCTGTAAATAACTTCCGGGACACCGTGTCCCGCTCCTTCTTTTACGATCTTATCCAAAAACAGCGACGAGAGGGCGGCGCCCACGGCCGGGAGTGTGAATGCCCACCAGTAATGGCGGAAATGCTGCAGCCATTCAAACATGGCCAGCAGTGATCGGTTCAGCGCCACTGCCGCCAACCCGGCGCAGTTGCCGACGATAACGGCCATAATTATAAGCAGAAGGCGGTCGTCTAAGCGAAAAATAGACCAGCTTGCAGGATAGCGCCACGATTGAAAAATGCGCATATTGTCAAGACCTAACCCGGATCAACCCGCCGGAAGCGGACAAGCCGGACCAAAAAAAAGTTGCCACCAAGGCACGAAGACACAAAGACATAAAAAATATATTTATTATTCTTTCTTCGTGCCTTGGTGTCTAAGTGGCAATTAAAAAAGTTTTGTACAAAAAGCAAAAAAGTCCGCCATAAAAACTAATAATGATCGGCTTTATCGAGTTGCTTTTCAAAGTCAGCTATTTTTGAAAAAAAAGCATCTGAGTCAGAAGATGTTTTCAAAAATTCCACAAAAGCGTTGTCGCGAACACAATAAGAAAGCCTTGAAAGCAGGTGCAGATGAATCTTTATTGTCGGGCTTAGCAGGATGAACATGACAAACACCGGTTTGTCGTCGATGGCGGCGAAGTCTATCGGTTTTTCAAGAAAACAAGTGGCGATTAAAGGCTTTTCAATGATATCCGCAAGAGGATCATGGGGATGGGGGAGAGCCACTCCTTTGCCGATACCGGTGGAGGTAAGGTTTTCTCTTTCAAGCAGCCGTTCATACAACCGGATTTTGACTGATGCAGACAAGGCCGGCATCTTGTTAACGGCGTACTGCAGGACTGCCGGCACATCACTCCCCTTTACATTGTGCAATACACCGCCACGTTTCATCACAGGAAGAAGATTTTCCAGCCGGGAACCCTCCTGCGGCGCTTTATCTTTTTGGGGTTTGGTAAAAGGCAGGTTATGGACTTCCGCCCATTTTTCTATGGCTGAATCGTTGAATATCAGGTTATTGCCGCTTTTTTGGATTGGTATTCTGCCCTGGCGGATCCAGCGTTCTACAGTACTTAACGGAAGTTGAAGACACTTTGCGACTTCTTTGATAGACAGTTTCATAGTACTCTAATAAGCGAAAGGTTTGCCCGCCCAGGCGGGTAAACCTCAGCCCTCTGGGCTGCGGCACCGCACTTTCTCTTTAAAAAAGATTTTATCTTTCATTTGAATTCATCCCGCGCTGCCCCGCTGCGGCGGGATTTCCGCTTCGCTTCAGCATGCAGCGGGGAATTCAAATTTAAAAAAGAAATCGGCTATAATTACCTCCAAAAATCTATTAAATCAAGTGGTTTCTTTGTAAGTAATGGTAATGTCTCTTTTGGGATAGGGAATCTCAATTTCATTTTGATCGAAGGTCGCTTTTACTTTGTCAGTTATGTAGGAAATCGTATCCATGCGTTTGCGGGCATCATCAATCCATACTCTCAACTGAAGATCTACCGACGAATCCCCGAAATTCCTGACCACCACTTTGGGTGCCGGGTCCTTTGAAATCCAGTCGGCCGAATCAGCCACGGATATTATTAAACGCTTGGCTTTTTCAATATCCGCGTCATATGCAATGCCGATATTAACCCGCACTCTGATTTCTGATGAAATAATAGTATAATTGACGATGTCGCGCTTCATGATCTCATTGTTGGGGATGATGATGACAATGTTGTCCGTAGTTTTGATCTTTGTTGCCCGTAAGCCGATGTATAAAACATCTCCCCAGGTGGCACTGCCGGTAGGCGCACTCCAGATTTCGATGCGGTCGCCGATTTCAAAAGGGCGGTCGATAATCAGCAATATTCCGGCGATAAGGTTTGACAAGGTATCTTTGGCGGCAAAACCGACGGCAATGCCGGCAACTCCGGCCCCCGCAATAAAGGGCATAACATTAACCCCCAGTATGTCCAGAGCCAGGATAACCGCGGTAGCATAAATGATGGCGCCCGTAAATTTTTTCAGTAGGTCGAAAATTATATTATCAACTTTGGTTTCGGTTTGGTTTGCTACTTTATCTTCAAGATAGGTCAGCAAGATTGCCAGAAAGCTATTAAAGGGTGCTGCCAGGAGGATAATCAAGAAGGCATGGAATATTTTTTCCAAAATTAAAACATCAAACAGCCTCATCAGATACGTACCGGCTACAATGATAAGTCCGTAGAAAAGCACCTTTTGAATCAGATCAAAAATTTCAAGGTTTATGCGGATAAATTCATAATTTTCTATTTTTACTCTGAAAGAAGCAAGGATGCGTTTTAGAATGAACCAAACAATAAACGAGCCGGCGACGGCAAACAAGGCCTTTAGCAGAACCTGAAGATAAGGGGATGTTGGACCTAAAGCTGTCTGGAGTTCGTCAAAAAAAGCAAAAAAATTCTTCATAAGTATTTATCGATATAAGACACTTTTGTTACTTCAGTCAAGTTGTCCTTTTTAATCTCGCTGATAATAGGTTTGCCTGGAATGAAGGGGGCCGGGTCAATAAGACAATAACATCGTGAAAATAAATACAATATAGGCATAGCGCGTGCCGGCCATACAACCAGAATCTATAAGGTGGGTTTAATTGGCAACTTTTTTGAACAATTTGCCATGTGAGGTAACGTTCAATCGCAAGCGAACGGCTAGCTCGCGTTTTGCTCAAGCCATTTATCAACATCTTCCTTTTTAAACTTCCAGAGACGGCCAAGGCGGTAGGCTGGCAGCCCCTTGGTCTCGATCCACTTGTAGACCGTGTCTCGGCTGAGGCCAAGGTATTGACATATGTCTTCGACAGACAATAGACGCTCTTTGATCATATTCAGCTCCTTTACTTGTGATGAATTCGTAAAAAGTAAAATATTTAGCTTTTTTACAAAACCAACAATGAAGTAAATCTTTAGAAATGATTTACTTTCAAGAAATGTGCCACATTGTTTGCCCCTATTGCCACCTGGCCCCCCGATTGAATCCGGAAAGCCAAGAAAGTGTCTTAACTTCCTGTTTTTATGGGGATAGGGGAGGGGTGAGCGTAATACAAATTACAAGCTCCTTGACATGGTGATCCTGCTCGACGGGACGGCCTGCTGCGGCAGACCTTAGAGAGTTTCTCATAATCGTCATCAAATTGACGCCGTATGACTAATTCTTTGACGATTTAGGCCGACAAGCAACTTTTTCTAATGACGAGACCCTTCGAATAGAATGGGTCAATTTTAAAAATTCAGATTGGATACGACCGTCTGAAATTTTTCGAATTCACTCTCAAGTTGCTTAAGGGCTGCCTGGGCCAGGACCGGATCATTATCCTTTCCGGCCGTTTCCATGCTCAACGCTGCATTTTTCAGTGCGTATGCCCCCAAATTTGCCGACGCGCCCCTGATGGTATGTGCCTGGTGGGTTACTTGCTCAGTATCGTTATTTTGCAGGGCCTGTTTCAATGCTTGCAGCTGGTCCGGAAAATTCTTCAGAAACAGGTTTAAAAGTTCCTCCAAGAGTTCTTTATCACCCCCCGTTCGGTTCAGCAATTCATCTTTATTGAAGATATCTGCTTTATCTTGCTCTATGCTGTCAGCGGTTTTGTGGTTGGCCGCATCTGCATCTGCTGTATACTTTGCGATAATTGCAAGAAATTTTTGGGAATCTATCGGTTTTGAAATATAGTCATTCATACCCGCCTTCAGGAAAAGTTCCCGGTCTCCGGTCAAGGTGCTGGCGGTTACGGCGATGATGGGGATATCATGGTTGCGGACTTTGGATTGCGGATCACGGATAATCCGAGTGGCTTCAAGACCATCCATCTCCGGCATGCGTATATCCATCAAGACAACGTTGTAGGAACTTTTTTCGAGGGCTTCAATTGCCTCTCTGCCATTGGCAGCAACATCGACACGGCAGCCAATTTTTTTCAATATCGAAACGGCCAGCTTTTGATTGATTTCATTGTCTTCAGCAAGTAAAATGCGGACCCGGCGTCTCTTTGATTCGGCCAGGGTGTGGCGGGTGACAAAGGCCGGTTGCCGTCCTGTCAAATGTTGATTTGGCTTTTTGGCAAGCACTGCGACCAGACAGTCGAAAATAACTAAGCGCTCGAGTGGTTTTGGAAGGTATGCGTCAAAACCGACTTCCTTAACCCGGGCAGCATCACCGCGCTGAGCCTGAGACGTAAGCATTACAAGTCGAGTTTCCTTTAATACAGGGTCAGCTTTGATGGTTTGCCCAAGTGTTTCTCCGTCCATATCCGGCATCACCTGATCGAGGATCGCCAGGTCGAACGCAGCTCCGTCTGCAACTGCCTGGTGTAACAGGGATAGGGCTTCATAAGCGCCGGAAGCGCCGCTGTATTGACATCCCCATGATTGCAAATAATCACCAAGAACAAGCAAATTTTCGGGGTTGTTATCAATTGCAAGAACTCGTTTTCCTTTAATGTCCGCCAGAAATTCAGGGAGCTCCGCGACGGTCTCCGGCTGTTTTTCAAAGTCCGCCGTAAACCAGAAGATAGAGCCTTTTCTCTGTTTGCTTTCAACTCCGATTTGACCCCCCATTATTTCTGCCAGTTGTTTTGAAATGGCAAGCCCAAGACCGCTACCGCCATACTTGCGCGTTGTTGAAGCGTCTATTTGGGAGAAAGATTGAAAAAGAAAGTTCATGCGACTAGCAGGGATGCCGATTCCCGTATCCTGAATAGAGAACCTGACCAAGGCTCTTTTACTGGTCTCTTTATCCAAAGTTATATGAATTTTGATTTGGCCGGTTTCCGTGAATTTTATTGCATTGCTGATGAGATTAAGCAGAACCTGCCGCAACCGCCCGGGATCACCCCATAGCAAGGATGGGACCTCGGGGTGGATCGTGCAACTAAATTCCAGACCCTTTTTATAAGCGTTTTGAGCCATCAAATCAGTCACATCTTCCAGAGTGACACGCAGATCAAAGTCGATCATTTCTAAGTCTAATTTTCCGGCTTCAATTTTTGAATAATCCAAAATATCGTTGATAATCCGTAGCAGAAGGCCGGCACTTTTCTGAACAGCGACGGCATATTCGCGCTGCTGCCGATCAAGATCGGTGCCAAGCAGCAGTTCCGCCATGCCGATCACGCCGTTCATGGGGGTCCGGACCTCATGGCTCATATTGGCAATAAATTCGCTCTTGGCGATGCTGGCGATTTGGGCTTCTACGGCCATTTCATTGGCTTTGGCAATGGCGTTTTCAAGCTGGTCGTATATGCTCTTCTCCCTTATGATCCGTCCCATCCTGGCCTTTAATTCCTTTGATTCAAAAGGCTTGTTCAGATAATCGGCAGCTCCGGCATCTATAATGTCAACGTAAGTGTAATCATGCGAATGGCCTGTCATGATGATAAAGTCTAAATCCGGAAAAGACTCTTTGGCTTTTTTCATCAACTGGATACCATCCATTTCCGGCATGCTAATATCAGAAATTACCATATCGAAAGTGTGGCTGTTAAGGATCTTGAGGGCTTCAGAAGCATTAGAGGCGACTTCACAGGTGCAGCCGATCCCTTCCAGCATGCTTCGCATATGCCTTTGAATCATCTTTTCATCATCAACGACCAAAATGGATTTACACAAATTGTTTTCTATCGGTCTTGCCATTGCTTTATCCAAAGTATATATGTCAAGGTTGTGTATATTGATAGATGTTGAATTTTGACCGCTATGCGGCTTAAGATACTCGGTCCTGGCCAGACAGGGATTAATCCGCAAGCAATCCGGGTTGAAATCCGCCACCAATGATATCGGAACATTTTCCCAAAACTTAAGGGCTTTTAGAAAAACTGTAACCGTTCAGGGGTTCAGGGTTCATAGGTTCAAGGGTTCAGAGGTTCAAAGGTTCAGAGGTTAACGCAGAACGCAGAACGCAGAACGCAGAACCCAGAACGCAGAACGTTGAACCCAGAACGCAGAACGCAGAACGCTGAACCCAGAACCCAGACCGGCCTGGTGTCCAATTTATGTGCAATCCTATGGTATCTAAAGGTCTACGGCTATTTATATAAGTTGAATAACGAGGTCTGTAATATGAAGAAACAGGCAAACTCGCGAACGTGTTTTTTGTGTGGTCGTCAAAATGATATTTCGTTAAAGATGAGTTGGTACGAAGATCACGATGCTCAGCAAGTGCGGGCTACAGTGACGGTTCCCGAGCATTTTAACGGCTATCCCGGGGTTGTTCATGGCGGCATCGTTGCCGCCATACTTGATGAGACGTCCGGACGGGCCATCATGCTGAAGTCCGGCCAAGATGCACTGATGGTTGCTTTGAAACTGGAGGTCTTGTTTCGCCGCCCGACCCCAACCGACATACCGTTGACGGCGACCGGCCGGGTGATCAAGCAGAGTGCAAACCGGGCCAAGGTTGCCGGCGAGATCCGTCTTCCTGACGGGACGCTCACCGCCGAATGCAAGGCGGTGGTGGTTCGTCCGCCGGCGGAAATTATGGAGAGCTGGGAGGCCGAGAAGCCCTACTGGAAAGTGGATGACGACTAGACCACAGATATACGAAAATCTGGTAAAACTTGATGATTAAGGGGCTGGGGATTTTTCGCTGTAAGACCGCTCATCGGAAAAATAGCCATTTATGGATGGGAACTATTTAACGGCTGAGACTATACTCGCCTTGATAAATTCGCGGTTCATGCGGGCGATATTGGTAATTGATATCTTCTTGGGACATTCTGCTTCGCATTCTCTTTCGTTGGTGCAGTTTCCAAAATTGAGTGCATCCATGGTCCTGACCATGGACAATGCACGTTGGGCTGCTTCAGGTTTTCCCTGGGGCAGCAGAGCAAGTTGAGATATCTTGCCGCCAACGAAAAGCATGGCCGCAGCGTTAGGGCAGGAGGCCACACAGGCTCCGCAGCCGATACAGGCCGCGGCATCCATCGCTTTTTCGGCTATTTCCTGGGGTACGGGGATGGTATTGGCTTCCGGTGCCGCACCGGTGTTGACGGAAATATATCCACCGGCCTGAATGATTTTGTCAAAGGCACTGCGGTCAACCACCAGATCTTTAATGAGCTTGAACGCTCTTGACCGCCAGGGTTCGACGACAATGGTATCCTGGTCCGAAAAATGCCGCATATGAAGCTGGCACAGGGTTGTTCCCTTTTCAGAACCGTGGGCCCGACCGTTCGCAACGGCTCCGCACATCCCGCAAATGCCTTCCCGGCAGTCATGATCAAAAGCAATCGGATCTTTGCCGTTCAGGGTCAACTGTTCGTTGACGACATCGAGCATCTCTAAAAAGGACATGTCCGTGGAAATATTTGTAGCATGATAGGTTACAAAACCGCCCTTGACATCGGAACTCTTTTGGCGCCAGACTTTTAGTGTAATATTAATGGTTTTTATCACTTGTAACTCCTTTGGGTTAATTCGACGTTCTCAAAGTTAAGCGGTTCCTCGTTAAGATGCGGTGCTTTGTCATTTCCTGCAAACTCCCAGGCAGCGACGAAGCTGTAATTTTTATCGTCACGCAAGGCCTCATTGTCCTCGGTTTGATAGGCTTCGTTTAAGTGACAACCGCAGGATTCCTTGCGGCCGTGGGCGTCGATGACCATCAACTCGGCGAACTCAAGAAAATCGGCCGCCCGTCCGGCCCGCTCAAGACTCTGATTGAAATCTTTATCAGAGCCCGGGACAATAACGTTTTGCCAGAATTCCGAGCGCAGCTCTTGGATAAGTTTTTGTGCTTTCAACAGCCCCGCTTCGTTTCTTGACATACCGCAGTATTCCCAGAGAATGTGGCCAAGCTGTCTATGGAAATCATCAACGGTACGCTTGCCGTTTACGGCCAGCAACCTGGCAACGCGGTCTTTTGCTTCCGTGGATACGGATTCGAAGGCCGCATGATCGGTTGTTACTTCCGGGAGGGCCGTGCCGGCAAGATAGCCGCCAATGGTGTATGGGATGATGAAATAGCCGTCTGCCAGTCCCTGCATCAGGGCGCTGGCACCCAGACGGTTGGCACCATGGTCTGAAAAGTTGGCTTCACCAAGGACAAAGAGTCCCGGAATGGTGCTCATAAGATTATAGTCGACCCACAGTCCCCCCATGGCGTAATGAATCGCCGGGTAGATCATCATGGGTTCTTTATAAGGGTTGGAGGCCGTGATTTTTTCATACATCTGAAAAAGATTGCCGTATTTTTGGCCAATGACGGCTTCTCCATCCGTTTTGATGGCATCTTCAAAGTCTAGATAAACCGCCAAGCCGGTTTTGCCCACCCCTTTTCCCATGTCGCACTGGGCCTTGGCATTGCGCGAAGCCACATCCCGCGGGACCAGGTTGCCGAAGCTTGGGTATCTATTTTCCAGGTAATAATCTCTTTCAGCCTCGGGAATCTGGCCGGGCGGGCGTTTGTCTCCGGGATTTTTCGGCACCCAGACCCGGCCGTCATTTCTTAAGCTTTCACTCATCAATGTCAGTTTGGATTGATAGATCCCGTGCACGGGAATACAGGTTGGATGAATTTGGGTGAAACAGGGATTAGCGAAAAAAGCGCCGCGTTTGTATGCCCGATAGATAGCGCTGACGTTGGATGCCATGGCATTAGTGGACAGAAAAAACACATTGCTATAGCCCCCGGTGGCTAACACCACGGCATCGGCAGCAAAACGTTCGATTCGGCCTGTAATCAGATTGCGGGCGACAATTCCCCTGGCCTGGCCATTTACAACAACAAGATCCAGCATTTCACGGCGGGTAAACATTTTGACGTTTCCGGCAGCTATCTGCCGTGATAAAGCGCTGTAAACACCCAGCAGAAGTTGTTGCCCGGTCTGTCCCCGGGTGTAAAACGTCCGGGATACCTGGGATCCGCCAAAACTGCGGTTGGCAAGCAGTCCTCCGTAATCACGGGCAAAGGGGACCCCCTGAGCAACGCATTGATCGATAATACTGTTGCTTATCTGGGCCAGGCGATAGACATTGGCCTCCCTGGCCCTGAAATCGCCGCCTTTGATGGTGTCGTAAAAAAGACGTTGGATGCTGTCGCCTTCATTAGTGTAATTTTTAGCGGCGTTAATGCCTCCCTGGGCGGCAATGCTGTGAGCACGCCGTGGGCTGTCCTGAATGCAAAAAGTTTTGACCCGGTAGCCCAGCTCGGCCAGCGATGCAGAGGCACTGCCGCCCGCAAGCCCTGTACCAACGACGATGATGTTAAACTTTTTTTTGTTGGCCGGATTAACAAGTTTAAGTTCGAAACGGTGTCGATCCCACTTTTCAGCAAGCGGCCCTCCGGGAATGTTGGCATTAAGCGCCATAATTTTTCCTTTTGCAACGGATCTGAAACTGCAAATTCAGACCTCGTAAGTTATAGCATATTATAGTGCAATATTTTGGACAAAACGCGCCACTTCTAATCAAAGAATTGGGTTCAAAGGTTCAACGTTCAAAGGTTCAGAGGTTGATCCCCTCATTTAATTACCCCTATGGAATCAATGGTTAAGGGAAAAAGCGCTAAGCGCTTAACCTTGAACCGGGAACCCGACTCGGCTGAGCTCGTCGCAGGCTGAACCTTATAACCCAGACCGATCTGATGTCCAATTTTCATGTAAATCCATGTCATTTTAAATTCTTATAGTTATTTTTAAATAATAAATTATGAGGTCTGTACTTTAAGAAATAAACGTAAAATATATGGGGATAAACCCAAAGCCGATCCCGACAATCAAGCTGAAGATGATGCTAGCTGCCGTGATAATGGGCATGTATTTGGGATGATTGGCCCCGATGGTCTGAAAAGCGCTCCACAATCCATGGCTGACATGAATTGCCGCAACGATCATGGCGGCCACATATATGAAAACATAGACCGGGTCTGTAAATGCGCTGGCGACAATTTGATAGATGGTCGTGTTGGTTTTATCCGTAAAACGAAAATTTATCAGGTGAAAAATGATAAATGCTAACAGGGCAAAACCGGTATAAGGTATGGTTGCCGACCCCAGGCTGCGGCCTCCGGCTCTTTTGTTGACGGCATATCCGACCGGCCTTGATCTATAATTTTGATAAAAGAGTGTTGCACCTGTCAATACATGGATGATTGCCAGGGTCAACAAGATCCATTCAAATACGGTGAGAAGGGGACCCAATGAATTCAGGTGCGCAGCGTAAGCGTTAAAAAGATCTTTTCCGCCGTAAAGCATTAGATTGCCGGCAAGATGTAAAACCAGAAAGCAGCAGAAACACAGACCGGTTATGGCCATCATCAGCTTTTTTCCGATGGAAGTCCCCAGAGTGTTTATCAGCCAATTCATCTTTTCCTCCGATATTTAGATTACTTTTTGCTACCAGACGAGTGCAAGTATAAAATTTAGTTATTCTTGTCGGGTCTATCAACGTGATTTTCGAACCACCAGGCATCCCAGGCCGTTTCCATTATGCTTTGCGCCAGATCTTTACCGATTTTTGTTTCCAGACGTTTTAACGCAAAAGGGAGCCATTTATTTGGCGGATTGTAGCCGATGTCCGCCAGGGCCTTCAACTCCAAAATAAAAGCGAGTTGATCCGCATCTCGCGCAAGCTTGGCTTCCAGAGACCGGCCTTCATTAAATTCATGGATAAGATCGGCGAGATCAGACCCAAACGGAAGGCTGCGGGTTATATCAGCCACGGCTTTTTTTTCGTGGACGGTTACGTATTTTTTTTGGACATAGTTCAGGTCGCCGGTTTTGGCCTCGGGAAGATCATGCACCAGGCACATACTTATCAGTCTCAGGGCATCGACATCAGGCTCCAGCTGAGACATGACATAGGCAATAAAGACCGTGCCAAATGAATGTTCAGCTACAGATTCCTTCCCCACGCCCAGAAAATGATAGCCCGATCTGGGGATATCCTTTAAAATTTTGGCTTTAAACAGAAGGTTGGCGATGTTTCTCATACATTCCCCCTTTCCGCCTGTCATTTTTAACCGATATTCCGGATCTGTTTTTATGCCTATTGACAGGCTGGTTATCAAACAAAACAATAATTACAAGCAATGTCAAGAGCAACCAAATTCCTTGACACTCTATCCGGGTTCATATACGCTTTTATATTTAAAACTACCTGTTATTGAAGTATGTTTTAGGCACGCAGGTGTTATGAAAAACCGGAGTTATTATGTTCTCTGTAGACATGGATTTAATCAACATTGTTATGAACGCCGGGTTGATGGTTAAGTTTGTACTGATACTGCTGCTCTTTTTTTCCATCACGTCATGGGCGATTATGATCATGAAATATCAGTATATAAAACGGGCATATAAAGAATCAGCAATTTTTACGGATTTTTTCTGGAAAAGCAGGGATCTCTCCGATGCTTTTGCGAAAGCCAAGCAGCTTCGAGGCAGTCCCATTGCCAGGGTTTTTCGCGTTGGATATATAGAACTTAAAAAGTTAAGTCCATCCGGCCATTTGGCCACATCGCAACCGCCGCAATCATCCGAAGCGGCAAATCCCTCTTTAAGTTCAAGATTTGCCGGGACTGATAATATAAAGCGAGCCTTGCGCCGGGCAACAAATGAGGAAACAACTCAGATGACCCAGATGGTTCCTTTCCTGGCAACAACCGGCAATACAACACCTTTTATCGGTTTATTCGGGACCGTATGGGGTATAATGAACTCTTTTCATGGTATCGGGCTGAAGGGTTCCGCCAGCCTTGCCGTGGTGGCTCCCGGCATTTCCGAAGCGCTTATTGCAACTGCCGCCGGGTTGGCAGCTGCAATACCGGCGGTGATCGCCTTTAATCATTTTATACATAAAATAAGGACGTTCGAGGTTGAATTGCAAAATTTTTCAGCAGATTTTTTAAATATTATTGAACGAGACATCTTGAATGGAAAGGGTGGTGATTAATGGCGATTGAGAGCAGCAGTGACCGTCTTATGTCCGATATCAATGTAACACCGTTTGTAGATGTCATGCTGGTACTGCTGGTTATTTTTATGGTTACGGCGCCAATGATGATGCAGGGAGTAGACGTTGTTTTGCCGGAAACAAATTCTGAGCAGCTTATTCCCCGGAAAGAGCATCTGATCATTACAATCAATAAGCAGAATCAGGTATACATCAACGACTATCAGGTTGAGCTTGATTTTCTTCGGGAGAAATTGATAAAAATTTTTGAAGGCCGTGAGGATCGGGAAGTTTTTCTGCGGGCGGATAAAGATATTTCATATGGTGTTGTGGTCTTTGTTATGTCCGAGATAAAAGGGGCCGGAGTTGAAAAACTGGGCATGGTAACCGAGCCGCTCGAGCAAGAGGATAAAGGCACGAAGTAAAAATGCATTCTCAAGTATTTTGGTCTCAAGGAATCGGGAATAAATCCCGTCCATTCTTGATATTTTTTACACTTTCAAGCATATTCCATGTCGTTTTTTTCGGGATGTTGATTTTTACCCCCGGCTTTAAAATGGAGAGAATGCCTACGCTTTCAGTGATAAATGTCAGCATGGTTACATTGCCCGCCCAGGAAAAGAGACCGGCGCCGGGCCGGCAGTTGCCGGTTCAAACCCAAAAAAAGTTAAATGTTCCCAAAAATTTGCCTAAAACCGCTTCAGAAGTTTACCAGGAGCCGCCCAAAGCTGTTTCTGCGGCGCCAAAGAAAAAAATCAAAAAGTCTCTCAAAAAAGAGACCTTCAAGTCTTCGAAGATGATTAAGCGTGCCATAACAAGGCTCGAAAAGAAAGTTGAGGAAGCCAGGCCCGCTCAGATTACCCAAGCGATTGATCGCCTGCGGGATAAAGTCGGTAAGATCGAAGAGCTTGATAAACAAAAGAACAAAGCCCTAAAGGGTCCGGCTCGGCCGGGCGTTGGCGAATCCGGTAGAAAGCGGGCATTGGAACTGCTTGATATTTACCGGATTGAAGTAGCCTACCAGATTCAAAAAAACTGGGCCTTTGTTGAGCAGTTGGCCGGTGGCCGCAGCGATCTTGAAGTTAAACTGGCTTTTAAAATTATGCCCAGCGGTGAAATCAGGGATATCTGGTTTGATAAAAGGTCCGGGGACCGCTATTTGGACGAGTCAGCCAAAAAGGCTGTCCTCAAATCGAATCCGGTACGTCCGCATCCACCGGGGGTTGCAAGGCCGTCTGTAATAGTCGGCTTGAGATTTACGCCCAAGGGAGTAAAGTAGGTGATAACCGTATTACGCCTTAAAACCATTTTTTTGATCACAATCGTGTCCATTATTATTGCTCCGGCAGTATGCCGAGCAGAGTATGATTATATTGATATTACCAATCCTTTTTTGAGAAAGATTCCAATTGCTGTGCCTTTATTCAAGAACATGTCGCCTGACAAAACTGCAGCACAGGCAGCACGACCGGCATCTGATTTACTCTCCGATACTTTGGAATTTACCGGCTATTTTAAGATGCTTGACCGTGAAGCCTTTTTTGTTGACCCGCAATCCGAATCGGTCTCTTCAGTAGTTAACTTCCATAACTGGACCGGTATCGGCGCAGAGCTTTTGATCACCGGCCAAATTCTGGTTATTGATAATCTGGTTGAAATGGAGCTTAGACTGTACGACACTTTTAAAGAAAAGCTGTTGGTGGGCAAAAGATACAAGGGATGGCTTAATGATCAGCGTAAAATGGTACGCCGCTTTTGTAGTGAAGTGATATTTTTTTTAACCGGTAACAGAGGGTTTTTTAACAGCGAAATCGCATTTATTTCCACCGGTTCGGGGAATAAGGAAGTTTACATTTCCGATTTTGACGGTTATAATCCCAGACAAGTAACAGACACAAAGAGTATCACTATTTCGCCGGCTTGGTCGTCGGACGGAAAATGGCTCGCTTACACCTCATATATCAACGGCAACCCGGATCTTTATATTAAAAACTTGAAAGAAAAGCGCGGCGCTGTTGTTGCCAAAAAAGGGATTAATACAACTCCTAGCTGGGTTCCGGGCAAATTTGAATTGGCGGCGACCCTTTCATTTTCGGGCGACCCGGAAATTTATCTGTTGACCGGAACCGGGAAAATTATTAAAAGATTAACATATACTTGGGGAATTGATGTTTCACCGACCTGGTCCCCTGATGGCAAAAAAATGGCCTTTGTATCCAAAAGGTCAGGTACGCCCCAGATTTATATCAAAAATATAGAATCCGGTCGGACTGAAAGGCTTACATTTATAGGGCATTACAATACGCAGCCAAGCTGGTCCCCCCAAGGGGACAAGATAGCATATTCGTCCATTGACAAGGGTCGGGGCAATATTTGGGTAATAGGCATTGACGGCAATGATCCGATTCAATTGACAAGCGATGAAGGGAACAGCGAGTCGCCGACGTGGTCCCCGGACGGAAGCCTGATTGCCTTCAGCTCGACTCGTGAAGGGCCCTCAAAAATTTATGTTATGACTGCTTATGGAACTGACCACCGCAGGCTACTTACATTGCCGGGTAAGCAGACAGAACCAAAATGGTCACCAAGTCTTATAAATAAATAAGGTACTATATTTTTAAAAGGAGGGAAAAATGCGAAAAAAGATGTGGATAATTCTGGCCCTGTTATTTGTAATCCCCGGATTGCTGTTTACGGTTTCATGTGCAAAAAAGACTGTCAAGGATGAAACTGTCTTACAACAACAGGCAGAGGAAGAGGCGCGCATCAAGGCCCGCGAGGCTGAACAGACGGAAAGGCAGCGTAGAATGGAAGAAGAAAGTTTGCAGGAAGAAGCAAGACGCAAGCTGGCGGCTGCCCAAGAAAGGTTCTTGAATGAAGACATTCACTTTGAATTTGACAGATCCGATCTACTTCCGGAGGCACAGGAAATTTTGAGATGGAAGGCGGCATGGATGCAGAAGAATCCAAATGTTCAAGTGACTATTGAGGGACATTGTGATGAGCGCGGGACCAGCGAATACAACCTTGCCCTGGGTGACCGGCGAGCCAACAGCGCCAAGTCCTATTTGATGGATCTTGGCATTTACGGGTCGCGGCTGAACACTATCAGTTACGGCGAAGAACGTCCCGCAGAGTATGGTTCCAACGAAGAAGCCTGGGCCAAGAACAGGCGGGCGCATTTAACGCTTGAATAGAATATCCCGGCTGAACACAATCGTGAGTGAGTCAAAGAATTGCTGATATTACTTGCAGTCGAATCCTGCTAAAGCGGGACTGCAGGAAGCTTCAATTTTCTTAATGGCTTATAAAGATAGTGAAAATTGGCAAGCGGCAGACGGGATGCCGCTTGCCTGATGTAAGGCATGAGCCCGCCTTTTACGGCGGGCTGTTTTTTGGTAAAACACCGACAATTTAAACCACTACCTGCTAAAACAGGTAGATTTCTGTTCCAACTGAAAGTCAGTCGAAAGGTACTTGGACGAATTAGGTTCACCGTTCTGGGTTCTGCGTTCTGGGTTATTCGTTCTAGGTTCTGCGTTACAGGTTCTGCGCTCTGGTTTCGGATTCTGCGTTAACCCTTAAACCTTTGAACCCGACTCGGCTGAGCTCGTCGCAGGCTGAACCTCTGAACCTCTGAACCTTGAACCTTAACCGCAAATCATTATGATGCTAAAGCTTTTCGCCTAAAAGGCGAAGGTTTTAAACCTGGCGAATGGAAAAATAAATACAATGAATCGATGTACACTTCAAACCATTGTTATTGGTTTATTAGGGATGATAATGCTGTTAGGGTGTGCCGGACAGCAGGATGTTCTAATCCTTGACAATCGCCTGTCTGTGATCGAGGAGCGTAGCGCTGCGACAGAACAACGGAGCCGGCAGTCTGAATCGCGTCTTGATGAATACATTAAAAACGGGCAGGATTTAAGAGAACGAGCTGCCGGCCAAAATGTATTGATCGGTCAGCTCAGAGGAGAGATTCGCGTCTTAAGGGGACAGCTGGAAGAAACGGAATATCTGCTCAAGCAGAAAATTAAGGCTTTTAAAGGTTCAAAAGGCAAGCAAAAAAAACAACTTGATAGAATTGAGCAGATGATAAGTTCAACTAAGGATCGAATTCTACATATAGAACAGTACCTCAATCTTGAAACAACAGAATCAGAGTTAAAACTTGAAAAAGAGCCCTATACAAAATCCGATATTCCTTCTAAAAAAGAACTTTCAGCAGACAAAATCTACAAGTCGGCAAGACAGGCTTTTGCTCAAAATGATTTTGAAACAGCCCGGGAAGGATTTGGGCAATTGCTAAAACGTTATCCGAAATCACCGCAGGCTGATAATGCTCAATTTTGGCTTGGTGAAACCTATTACCGTGAAAAGTGGTATGAAAAAGCCATTTTAGAATACCAGAAAGTCATAGAAAAATATCCAAAAGGAAATAAAGTTCCGGCCTCTCTTCTCAAGCAGGGTTTTGCCTTTGCCAGCCTGGGCGACAAAGCCAACACCCGTCTGATTTTAACGGAACTGGTAAAAAAGTATCCAAAATCGAATGAAGCTAAAATCGCAAAACAAAAATTAAAAAGGTTAAAGCCTTGAATGGTAACGGTTATCGGAATAGATCCAGGGCTGGCTGCTACTGGTTTTGGAATCGTCCGGGGCAGCGGGCTTAAGATAGATGACTTTTCCTTCGGCAGTATTAATACTCCGAGAAATATATCTTTACCACATCGTCTTGAAAAAATTTATTCGAGACTAATGCGGGTTTTGGAAGATGCACAGCCAGATCTTATGGTAGTTGAAGATGTTTTTTCCGTTATAAAATTTCCAAAGGCAGGCATTACCTTAGGGAAAGTTAACGGTGTTGTTCTGCTGGCCGGGTGTAAGGCTGACGTACCAGTTGCCGAAGTCCCCGTACGCGAGGCCAAACAGATATTGACGGGCAACGGCAATGCCAGTAAAAAGCAGCTTGAAAAGGCTGTGCGGCATTTATTAAAACTGCAAACACCTATTCGGCCTTACCATGCTTCCGATGCGATGGGTTTAGCGCTTTTGGGCCTGTTTCGTTTTAAAAAAAGATAATGATCGGTTACCTTGAAGGCACATTGTTGAAAAAGGAGGGAGAAAAGATACTCCTGCTGGCCAACCAGGTTGGATATGAGGTTTTACTGCCCGCCTTTGTAATGGAGACCTTTCGAACAAAATCTATTGGCGAAAAGATATCCCTTTATATTTTTCATCAGCAGACCGAGCGCCAACCCAAGCCGCTACTGATCGGTTTTAATCTTGAAGTCGAGAGAGAATTCTTTCAACATTTTATTTCGGTAGAAGCCATTGGCGCCATGAAGGCGGTTAAGGCCCTGGATATTTCTGTGCGCGAGATTGCCAGGGCCATAGAGGCCAAAGATGTACAAAAGCTAAAGCAATTAAAAGGAATTGGTGAACGGACTGCTCGCAAAATAATAGCCACCCTTGAAGGTAAAATGGACAAGTTTGCATTAATCCGCAAAGCGGAGAAAGTAAAGATATTGGTAGAGGAGGATGTTGCCCAACAGGTCATGGATGTCCTTGTTGTTCAGTTGGGCCATAGAGCCAGTGATGCCACGCGGATGATTGCCGCAGCCATGCAACGCAACAGTGCGATTACTACTTCTGAAGAACTCTTTGAAGAAGTATATCGGAGCGAGAAATCAAGGACTGATCAGTAATATGACCGACGATATCCTATCAGATTCTTTTAATAAGCAAGGTGTACTGGCCGGGGCAGGCCTGCCGGACGACCGGGAAGCGGCAATTCAGTCCCTGCGACCTGAAAAACTCGCAGACTATGTCGGCCAGTCTGAGGTGGTGGAAACCCTTAAAATTGCTATTGAGGCGGCCAAGCAGCGCCAGGAGCCGATGGACCACATTCTTTTGCACGGACCGCCAGGTCTGGGGAAAACAACCCTGGCGCATATTATTGCCAATGAAATGGGAGGAAATCTTACGTCAACTTCCGGACCTGCCCTTGAAAAGGGCGGAGATCTGATCGGCATCCTTACGCATCTTGAAGATGGAGATATTCTTTTTATCGACGAGGTCCACCGCCTCCCAAAGTCGGTGGAAGAGTTTCTTTATCCTGCCATGGAGGATTTTGCCGTTGATTTTGTCTTTGATAAGGGGATGTATGCCCGCAGTCACAAATACCGCCTGAATCGATTTACGCTTGCCGGGGCGACTACCCGGGTAGGGCTCTTGTCGGCGCCCCTGCGGGATCGATTCGGCATTTTCAGGAACCTTGATTTTTACAGTGAAGAAGAACTGGTCAAAATCATCAGACGTTCGGCGATGTTGCTTAACGTTGAGATAGATGATGAAGGCGCCGTCGAGCTTTCAAAGCGATCCCGAGGAACGCCCAGGATAGTAAACAGGCTTCTCAAACGGGTGCGGGATTATGCCCAGGTGCGGGCGGACGGAGTCATTATCAAAAAAACAGTTACAGAAGCATTGTCCCTGGAAGGGGTTGATGAAAAAGGGCTCACGAAGTTTGACCGTAGCTACCTGCAAACAATTATCAAGTTTTATAAAGGCGGTCCGGTTGGCATTGAAGCTATCGCTGCCACCCTTCAGGAAGAGACTGATACGCTGGTAGATGTGGTTGAACCCTATCTTTTGAAAATCGGAATGGTCACAAGAACATCTTCAGGTAGAAAGGCATCGGATACAGCGTATCGTCACTTGGGGCATAGTATTCAGCAAAAAATGTTTCACTGAACCATGTCGATAATTACACTCTTAACGGATTTTGGCCTTAAAGACACATATGTGGGTCTCATGAAGGGCGTTATCCTGTCAGTAAACCCGGATGCCGTGATTACTGATATTACCCATCACGTTGATCCCCATGACCTGAGCCAGGCGGCCTTAATCATTAAATCCTCTTATCGTTATTTTCCGGCAGAAAGCGTGCATGTCATTGTCGTGGATCCCGGTGTCGGGAGCCGGCGCGCAATAGTTGCTCTTAAGATGATGGGACAGACATTCCTTGCGCCGGATAACGGGATATTGACATTGATAGTCGATGAAGGGGATATTGATGCAATCGTTCGGGTCGAAAATTCGGACTATTTTTTGAAAACGGTCAGCCAGACTTTTCACGGCCGGGATATTTTTGCTCCGGTCGCGGCACATATCTCCCTGGGGGTCGATCTAGAACGGTTGGGAACGCCGATTGCTAAAAAAGACCTGGTCCTCATAAGAATTCCCAAGCCGTATGTTGGCAAAAGAGATGAACTCGTCGGAGCGATAGTCTCCATAGACCGTTTTGGTAACTGTATTACAAATATTGATTCAGATTGTCTGGCGGCTTTTGTAAATGCCGGCAAAAACAAAAGGCTTCAAGTCGCGATCGGACAGAGTAAAATAGAGGGATTGTCTTTAAATTATGAAAGTGCAAGTCCCCAGAGCCCTCTGGCCATAATCGGCAGCTACGGATATCTGGAGATCGCCGTGAATTGCGGTAGTGCCCAGCGCTATTTAGGGGCCGCAAAAGGAGATGCTGTTCACTTGACATTGTCCAAATAAAATCGCTAAAGCGATTTTATATGAAGCGGCTCTGCCGCGCCGAAGCCCTTTTTACCCGAGGTTATTGAGAAGTTACGATTGTTGAACTTAATACAGTGATATGTTAGATATACAGATAAGAGAATGCAGCCTATGAAACGTCTTTCGGGAAACCGGGTAAAAGAGTTAAACGGAATTGCCGTACCGAAACCAAAAAAGAGGGCCAGCCACTGGACCCTTTTGTTCGTAGAAGATCGTGGAAAAGTAATTTCAGTCAAGCGCTTTAAAGGATTGGCGATTACACTCACTTTTACGGTTTTCATTGTGTTTGCCTTAGCGGTTGGTCTTTATTTTATGTACAACAGCAAAGCTGAAGAAAATAGGATCCTGATAAAAGCTTTGGGAGTTTCACGACAGAAGGTAAAGACTATGCAGGATGAAAAGGAACTCCTTATGGTTCGTATGGTCTTGGCTGAATCGAAGATTAAAGCCGGCCGGATCGAGACCGAAGAAAAAACAATTGAAAAAAAGACGGACCGGTCTAAAGATAAAAACGCTTCTGCCGCTATTAAACCCCCAGTGCCGGATATTAAAAAAGTTGTTGAAACCGTAAAAGAAATACCGGCTGAAAAAGAGGTTTTAATTGCAGCAGTTCAAGAGGATGAACCGGATATTTCCGAACCAAGCATGCCGGATGCAGAACCACCAATCGTCCGCATTGAAGAATTGATAGTTTTGGATACATTAGAAAACGATAACTTGAAGGTAACGTTTAAACTCAGAAAAATCGATCAGAACACCGAAACGATTTCAGGGCATGCCTTTGTGATATTAAAACATGATAGGGATGACCGGAAACAATGGTTTACAATTCCGTCTGTCTCTTTGGTATCAGGCAAGCCTTCCCAGATACGCAGGGGGCAATATTTTTCAATTTCCCGTTTTAAAACCATGAAATTTCAGCACAAATACTCGGGTGACCTGAATCGTTTTCAATATATGACGATATTTATTTATACCGCAGATGAAAAGCTGTTGTTGGAGAGTGAATTCCACATAAGAGTTCAGAAAGAGAATCCTGAACCGAAGGAAGGATAAAATAGTGTTTCCAACTGTCAACCGAGCCGGATTTGTTGTGCACGTCAAAGCCGGAATAATTATTTTTGTGATTGTACTTGTTTTTATGCTGCCGGGTTCTGTCCGTGCCCAGAAAAGGATACACACCGCTTTTTTTGAAGGTACGGATTATGAACTTAACGTATATAGAATCTACGGTAAAGAACCCGGCAAAACACTGCTGCTTATCGGCGGGATCCAGGGAGATGAGCAGGGGGGATACCTTTCCGTTGATCATTATGCCGATATCAGCCTGGCGCAAGGGAATCTTATTGTCGTACCCAGAGCCAACTTTCGATCCATAGTGGCCAAGCGCCGCAAGATAAATGAAGATATGAATCGAAAATTCGCCGAAGATCCCAAAAGCAACTATGAAACCAAAATTGTTGCAATTCTAAAAAAGCTGATCAGTGAGAGTGATTTCCTGCTTAATTTGCATGATGGTTCCGGTTTTTATTCCGAAAAGTGGGAAGGGCCCAACAGAAACCCGAAAAGGTACGGTCAGTCGATTATTGCAGACGTCGATATTTATGTGGATCCTAAAACCGGAAAAACGATCCGGCTGGGCGACATGGCAAGGTTTGTCAGTCAGGAGATCAATAAAAATATAAAAAATCCCCGCAACCATTTTCATTTCAATAACCACCAAACAAAAGAAATTGCCTCCCTGCATAAAGAACAACGAAAATCCGCCACATATTATGCTTTATATACATATGGCATTCCGGCTTTTGGAATTGAAAGCAGCAAAGCTCTTCCCCTGGAGCAAAAGATTCGCCATCATAATCTTGCCATCAATGCCTTTATGGACTACTTGGGGATTGTACCCGAAACACCGGGAATTAACCTTGAGCGTCCGGCACTCAACTATCTGGTCGTTTCGATCAACGATTCTTTGCCCGTGGTAGTCAAGAACCGGCAGTCACTGTCGATCAACGCCGGTGATACGATTATGATATCTCATATTGAGTCCAATTATAAGCGCGGACTGACTGCCGATATTGTCGGTTACGGAACCGTAAGCGATATCTTTAAGAAAATCCGGATCACAGGACCAACAAAAATTATTGTGCGCAAAGATTACTATGCATGCGGCCGCATCAATATAAAAATGAGGGGCGGCGGGAAGAAGATAGCAGTTGATGTTGCCGTATCAGATCAACAAAAGTCAGGCTCGGGCATGCTTTTATACAAGGTCATAATTAACGGCGAAGAACGTATCTTTGAAAATGAAGAGCACGTCAAACTCGTAAAAGGTGACAAATTTGAAATTGTGGATGTAATTAACTATATTGGCGATACTTCTGATTTGATTGTTAATCTCAAGGGGTATGTGGGAGATCCTGACAATAACACCGGCGAGGACCGGGGATATGTCATCAATACCAGCCGAGATTTGTGGAAAAGCTATTCTCTGGAGAAAAGAGGGAAGTATTATCAAATGATCGTCGAAAATAATGGTGATATCATTGGAAAACTATTCTTTGATCTCGAAGACCCGGTTTTGAAATATATAGTTTTAGGGACGGAAAACGGCGAACTGCGTGGTTTGACTCCCGGTGACACGGTTTTGGTGGATGCCGATAAACCTTGGAAGCTGTTTGATATAAATACTAATGTTGTTCGGAATGCAGGCGTGAAGGCCTTTATTGCCGGTTCCGGCTTTGTTAGGCGGCCTGTAGATATTGGCAAGCCTATGGCGATAAACAACATAGCAAACAGCGAGGCAGACAAAGCATCATGTCGTTATCGCCTGGAAATTGAGCGTGATAAGATATTCCTCGGTTCAGTTACTTTAAATTGTTCGCAGGAGACGCATAATGAAAAATAAATCCAAAGACTTTTCCATCATTGACAGAGAGTTGACGGTTGACGGCACGATTTCCAGCAAAGGTAAGCTGGTGATCAAAGGGGTTGTCAAGGGGACGCTTATCGGGGAAACCGTAATTATTGCCGAGGAAGGGAAGGTCTTTGCCGATACAAAAGCTTCCAGTATGACCATTGGCGGCACGTTCGAGGGAGAGATCAGGGCTTCAAAGGAATTGATTATCCTTTCTACCGGAAACTGTTCGGGTAAAGTAGTCTGCAAAGATTTTGTGGTGGAAGCCGGGGGGGTTTTAAACGCCCAGGTAAATTGCATTACATCTCAGGATTCTAAATCTCAGCAGGAGTTGTTGGCGGTTAAAAAATAAATCAGTTCCTTGAGGCAGTTTCAAAACATCCCCTTTCGTGGCACAACTTTTTTCATTGCCACCCCGCCTGCCAAAGTAAGTCCGGCGGGCAGGTGTGGCATTTTTTTTTGGGCGTCTGTTTTCGGGGCTTATAAGGGCATGATACGGGAGTGTATCTGATATGAAAAAGTCGATTACGGCCTTCTTTGGGTTTGCTTTGATTTTACCGGCACTGTTATTCTGTAGTTACGCTCAGGTCGAAGCTAAAAAAGAAGTGGCGCAGCCGGAGTCCCGCCCCGCACTGATAGAACTCGATATTGCTCTGGTCTTAGATAATTCCGGCAGCATGCAAAAAAATGACCCGCACTTTTTAGCCCGGGAGGTCGTTACGAATTTTATGGTTGGATTCGGGGAAAATTCTCGTATCGCCATGATTATTTTTGACCAGGAGGCCAAGCTGGTTGAATCGCTTACAGACCTGACAGGTTTGATGGCCAGGGCCAATTTTCTTAAAAGCCTCGAGCAAGTTAATTACAAAGGGTTGTTTTCCGACAGTCCGGCGGGAATCGAAAGGGCTATTTATGAGCTTAAGCTAAACGGGCGAAGCAATGCCCGCAAAGTGATCATTTTGCTGACCGACGGTATTGTAGATACCGGAGACAAAGCCCAGGACCTTGAAAAGACCAAATGGCTGAAGGAAGATCTGGCCCAGGAGTGCAGGAATGCGGGCATTAAAATTTTCGGTATCGCTTTTACGGACAAGGCGGATTTTAGTCTGATACAGACGCTGGCTTTCAAAACCGAGGGCGAATATTTTCGAGCGTACACGGTTGAGGATATACAGAAAGTTTTTGATAAAATAAGCAACCTGATCAGCAGACTGCCGTCCGGACCGCAGCTCGCGGACAAGGGCATTATGCTGCCATCGCCCGCAGGCAGTGAAACAACGGCTCCGGCAGTTACATCTAAGGCACCACCTTTGGCAACAGAGCCTGTTGTTGCGGCAAAAAAAACACCGGCGCAGTTTAAAAAACCGGGTTCCTTTGTGCTTATTCTATTAATCGGCATCTTCGTTCTGCTGGCAGCCATTGTCATGATCATGGCCTTAAACAGGAAAACCAGAATGTCCGTTCCTGGGGCCGCCGGCCGGTCTCGCAGGGACCGGTACGCACCTCCCATGCCCCGGGCCGAACTCATTGATGTCAAAAATATTACCGGTCAAAAAACTCTGGAGTTGAACAAGAGCCTCATAAAGATCGGCCGGGACACAAACAATGATGTTGCCATCCCCGCAGAGACCGTTTCGAGTCTGCATGCTACCATTGAATATCAGGATGGTTTTTTTTACCTGGAAGATCAGAGGGGCAAAAATAAAACCTACATCAACGGCAAAGAAATCGCACCGCATGCACCTATAAAACTCAAAAGCGGTGATGTTATCAAAATCAATGTATATAAATTCATCTTCATTCTTCCGGATCTTGTTCCAGCCGGTGAAACCGTGATAGATTTCAGCGGTAAAACTGAAACTCAGGTCCAAGCGGCCACCATTATCCGTGGACAGGTTATGTCAACCCTGGAGGCTTCCGGCATGCCTCAGGCCATGTTGATCGATGTTAAAAACATCACCGGCAAAAAGACCCTGATTTTGAATAAAAGTGTCATTAAAATCGGCCGCGGCGTGCACAATGATGTTGCCATAGATCAGCATTCCGTATCTGGTTCGCATGCTGCCATTCAATACAAAGAAGGGTTTTTTTACCTGGAAGACCAGCGGAGTAAAAATAAAACACGGTTAAACGGGGAAGAGATCGCGCCGCACACACCAATAAAACTCAAAAGCGGCGATGAAATCGTGTTCGATATCTATAAATTCATATTTCTTTTAGAACAACAAACGCCTTCCGGTGATACGAACGAGAATTGGTAAGTACAGACCTCGTAAATAATGACAGATTGCGGGGAAAATTTTGGACAAAACGCGCCATTTCTAATCAAAGAGTTGGGTTCAAAGGTTCAATGTTCAAAGGTTCAGAGGTTGATCCCCTCATTTAATTACCCCTATGGGATCAATGGTATAGGAAAAAAGCGCGAAGCGATTAACCCGACTCGGCTGAGCTCGTCGCAGGCTGAACGCTGAACGCTGAACCTCCTAACCCAGACCGACCGGATGTCCAATTTTTTTGCAATCCCGCAGTATATAAAGGTCTACGGTCATTTTTATCTGATGAATGACGAGGTCTGAAGTAGTATCCTCATACCGATTTTTATTGTGTCAAAAAATCCAGCATGATTGTCAAATATTCATCATAATAATCACATCCGGACGATTTGTATATTTCAGCTATCTATTTGAAATATATTGATATCAGTTTTTTATACAACCGTTTGTTCAAATTTGCATGGTTCTTGCATTTATTTAGACAGGATTAACAGGATCTTCAGGATTTACTTATAATTTTCACAGTTTCCAGCCTGTCCCGCTGAAAGCGGGGAAGAAACTGTGAAAGACTAATCTCCTATCGGTGGAAATTAGATTATTAAGCTCGAATCACATAAGTGACCGTGGCTTTCAGGTATTACATATTCGCCGAAGGCGATGATGTTTTAGCCGTTTCATCCCCGCTTTCAGCGGAACAGGCAGGGACGGCTAAAGATTAAAAATCCAGTCAATCCTGTTAATCCTGTCGAATATAAAACTACAATTAAGCCCACCGGATTCTTTGATTTTTTTTGCGAAACCGATAGAGGTGAATTTATGGATAAAGATCAATCAGCCGAGCTAGAGCAATTAAAGCAAGATTTCTATAAAAAAGAGCAGGAAAGCAATAAGGAAAAAGAGTGCCTTTTAAAAGTCATTAATTCGTTTGGTATGGTGATGGCAACGCATGAGGAATTTACAGAAGAGTTTGGCGCCATCAAAAAAAGCGTGAACACGGACAAAGCTTTGCCACTGGATTTGATTGAGAAGGAAACTGAGAAGCTCAGAAGCAAGATTTTTACAATGGAGACCGCCAGGGGATTTGATGAAGAAGGGATAGTACAACTGGATGAACTAAAGGAGAGCCTGCTGGGGGTATGCAGAATTGTAAAAAGAATTACAGTTGCTCTTCTTGATGATTTTTATCCGCTGACCAGTGAGTTGAAAGCAACTGCCGACTCGATTCAAATCGACTGCCGTACCGATATAACCCAGGCTGAACTGGAGGACACCACGGTTGACTTTTTGAGTTTTATTAAAAATCTTAAGGTCAAGATTGCGGAAGACTTCAGATATATCAATAACACTTTGCTTACACTTTTAGAACATGTCAAAAAACTGGAAAAGGATTTGGCAGGCGAATTTGATGAAGATGTCAGGCAAAAAGAGATCGAGCAGTTTGAGATAAAGATTCACGATAAAGTAGGATCAATAGTCGACTCTTTTAATATCCATACAAGCATTGATGAGATAAAGAGAGCTGTGGTTGAAAAGCTGGTGAAAATAAAAAGCCTGGTGTCGCAAAGAAAAAAGAAAGAAATGAAAAGGATTCGAAAATCCAAGAAAAATATTAATAGACTTAAAAAAAGGATCGCTGTGGCGGAACGGGAAGTCGGCGAAATGACCCAAAAGGCCAAATATTTTCAAACGGCGGCTACAAAAGACGGCCTCACCGATCTTTACAACCGTAATACTTTTGATTTGAGGGTAAAGAGTGCTCTAGAAACTTTCGATGAAGGCGGCCAACCATTTTCAGTAGTGCTTTTTGATATAGATGATTTTAAAAATATCAATGACACCTTTGGTCATCTGTCCGGGGATAAAGTTTTACAAAAAGTAGCTCAGTGTCTGCAAGCAACCTTTCGCAAAAATGATTGCATAGCAAGATTTGGAGGCGATGAGTTCGCGGTTGTCATTGAAGGGCTGGGTGAAGAAATGGCCCGGGAAAGAATCGTGAAATTTAAAGAAAATTTCAGAAAAAAACGTTTTTATTCCCGTAATACCGGAGATATCAAAGTGACCATAAGCGCCGGTTTTGCGCAGGCCATGGCCGGAGAAAGTTCTGCGGACATTCTGCGCCGAGCAGATATGGATATGTATGCTTTGAAGAAACAGAAACACTAAGGTCTCGCTAAGGTTTCCGCCGATGCGGCCCATCCAAAACATCCATCCGGAATTTGTCATCAAGAATTTATAGCGATGCTTTAAATATTTTTTGCAGGAAATTAAGGTTAAGTTTTCCCCCATAATGGCCGATATAATATCAAACGAGACCATCCTCCGCCCGCCACAGCGGGACCGCGGGGCTGCAACTTATTACATGGAAGGAGAGACAACAAATGGAATTGTTATTTGAATCATTTATGGAAATACCGCTTGACTTTGTGAGGCTTCAGGGCCTGGTCCAATTGATTATTATATCCGGATTACTGATTTTTAAGCTGATGATACCTAACCCTAATAAGGTGAAATCAGAACAAAGTGACTGATAATAGGTCAGAGTGTGCTTCATAATCGGATTGCGTTTTTTGCTTATTATTGTACAATCCTAATTGAGTTAAAATTCAATTAGATATTTGGCCGCATTCAGCCGAGCCCCCCCCCACGATTTTGCTAAAAACCGGGCACATTCAGAGAATGCCAAAAAAGATAGACTGCTATAAATGCCGGCATTACTATGTCACCTGGGACAAAAATTTTCCTCATGGCTGCAGGGCCATGGGTTTTAAATCCAAACAACTGCCTGCCATCGATGTCCGGGTCAGTTCTGATCAAGATTGCCTGCTAATTAAACCTAAGAGAAAAAAAAATAAGGAAAAATAAGTTGGCTCTTCCGGAGAATTTGTGGGTAAATATTACAATTAAGCCCACCCACAAATTCTTATGACGATCCTGATTTTTTATGTCAGAGATTTATGATCGCAAAGGTAGTTGATTAATATCCGAAATCTGGTAAAATCAATTTTAATGATCTGAGGAGGGCCAGACTGTCAAATTTTGGGAGGTAAAAGGGGTAAAGGGCGATTGCTGAATTTTACCAAAAAGGCACCCTATTTACTAACCTGAACCGTGGCAGAAGAGGCGCAAAGATATTTCATGACAAGCAGGATTAGTGGCGGCCTGTCCTCTCTAAAGTGTTTTTAGGAACGCTACCAGGGCATCCACCTCCTCTTCAGACTGGACCGACGCCCGAGGATAACAGCAACAGCGAGGAGAATCAGGAGCACGCCAGACAATATGAGCTTTATTTTGATGGGAAGCAGCCAAGCTCCGGCGTAGCGATATTGCCAGTCCATAAATCCAAGCAACCAGCCCGCAAGACCAAACACAAATCCTCCCATCACTAACCCCATCGGCAAATGGATGCTTTTGGGGGCTGAAGTGGATGAAGATAACCAATCCTTGCCAGTGTCTGATAGACAAATTCGATCATATTGAGCCCCTTCTGCCCCAGGCTGAATGGTGGATTTCATCTCGATGTTTACAGCCGAAGCGGCGGGTACCGGGAAAAGGCGAGCAGATGGTCAGCTACAGTTGCATTTCGGTCGATTCAACCCCCAGGAGGTGATTGAACATCTTACTGAACCTGATGGAAGATATGCGGCAAGAATGCGCTCCGTTACCGTGCTGTTTGCGGATCTTAAGGGTTTTACAAAGATGTGCGACAATACGGACCCCGCTGAAGTAGTATCGATCCTGAATGGTTACTTCCGGTGCATGAGCGAGGCACTCGCAAATCATCACGCAGGTGACCGAACTTATGGGAGATGGAATACTGACGCTATTTGGTGCCCTCAGGTCCAATCCATGGCAGGTGCAGGATGCTGTGATGGGTGCGCTGGCCATACGAAAGGCGCTGGTGGAGTATAATGAAGAACTCCGTTCCAAGTCCCTTCCCGAACTGTCATTTGGAATCGGTATTCATCAGGGCGAGGTCTTGGCCGGGGTAATGGAATCCATAATACGGTAGCCGTCGACAGGTCAAATAAGCGGTGAGGAATGACCAGGAGAAGTGCCATGAACAACTACTCAGCCTTTTCGGTAATTCGCGTCCTTTTGTGTGAATAAGATCGATCACAAAATGCGGGACGAACCGGACCAGTACCATAGTTATGCGTATATCCAGATGCCAATTCTTTAGTCCATAGGCTGAAGGATGAGTACCCTGGCATTAATTGGTGTTGGGAAGCCATGTCATTCAAAAAGTGGGTACTCAACAAATATCCAGGGATATAAGCAGATTGATTTTCCGCCCGAAAAGGATTTTTTGTTTAAGGATTTAAAGTGTGCAATTCGGTTATGACCCTACAGTATTCCAGATTATCTGCACTTGTGACGGTTTTGGCAAGTAGTCTACAGGCTGGGTTTATGGCTTATGCATTAAACCTTAAATCGGTAAAGTTCAAGATTTGAAACGGAAATCGCAAACGGAATTGGGCGGCATGCCGCATTTGCGTTGAGCGAGACTAGCGGTGTTCATAAATACTGAATTTAAATAAAGGTTCATGCAATAAATTAATATATGGAATCAAGCTTGACAAAATGCTAACAATAGGACAGTTTAATATTAAACGAATTAATATTTAATCATATGCAAACTATCAACCATGGATAAGAAAAGCATTAAGGGGTTAGGATTCAAGAGTAGGGCTGTGACATCATTTTTGCAGTATATGTGGGCCTACGAAACTATCAAGGCACGCATATTCAGCATGTTGAATAAATACGGATTAACAGCCAGCCAGTTCGGGGTGCTTGATGCCCTGTTTCATCTCGGTTCCCGTTCACAGCGTGATCTTGGTACTCACATACTGAAAAGCGGCGGCAATATTACCATGGTTATTGACAATCTTGAAAAGGCGGGACTTGTAAGAAGAGAAAGAAGTGTAGAAGACCGAAGGTTCATTTACGTTCATTTAACGGATAAGGGCAAAAAACTATTCGTTGAAATTCTTCCTCTCCATTTAAAAGCTGTGGAAGATGAAATGAGCGCCCTCACATCCCGCGAGATGGAGGAACTTGGTCGTCTGTGTGTTAAACTTGGCTCGAAAAAAGGAGGTGATAGGAAATAACATCATATTTTTTTTGCGAATTAGTTGAATGTTAAATTAATCAAATATTAAAAGGAGAAAATCTTATGACTAACCCCATAATTAAAGAACTTGAACAAGGAACATATTATTGGTGCAGCTGTGGAAAGACTGAGACACAGCCATTTTGTGACGGTTCACACGAAGAAACAGGGCTCACACCGCTTGAATTTGAGATAACTGATATGAAAGAGGTGGCATTATGTAATTGTCAAAAAACCAAAAATCCACCCTATTGCGACGGGTCGCATAAAAAATAATGGCGTAGTCATGGAGTGGATTGATTTTTCTATCAATCCACTCCATATCAATTATAACAGAAGTCAGCAATGTTCAATAAATTTGTTCAAACAGATGATGACGTATCAAGTGGAATGACCCCCTAAAACTGCACAAATCAGTATAAAGAATCAGAGTGTCCTGACAGGGATTTGGGGTTGATTCCAATAAAAATTCAAATTCACTTGGAGGACGATACCCCCGGGCAGAGTGAAGCCGCTTTTGGTTATAAACATCTTCGATAAAGTCGCCGATTGCCTGTGTGATTTGGTGCCGAAACTTGAGTAATTACCGAAAATAATTTGAAAGGAGGAATAGTATGAAATACTTTTTCACACTTTTTTTTGTATTGATTTTTTCATCTTCTGCTTACGCTTCTGGGAAGATAGTATCTTACAAGGTGAATGGAGAACCTTATGAAGGATATTTTATAAGCCCTTCTCCCAATGCCACACTGATACTGCTAATCCATGACTGGGACGGTCTGACGGATTATGAAGTGAAACGTGCCAATATGTTGGCCGATATGGGTTATGCGGTTTTTGCTGCCGACTTGTTTGGCGCCGGAGTTAGGCCAACAGAGGTAAAGGATAAACGCCGGCACATCGGTGAATTGTATAAAGATCGCAAAAAAATGCGCTCCCTGTTACGAGGTGCACTGGAAACTGCAAAATCCGAAAGCGCCAATGCTCGTAATGTTGTCGCAGTGGGATATTGCTTTGGTGGTGCCGTTGTCCTTGAGTTAGCCAGGTCAGGAGCAGATATGAAAGGCTTTGTCACATTCCATGGTGGGTTGAGTATTCCAGCAGGGCAAGACTACTCCAAAACGAAGGGCAAGCTGCTGATTCTGCATGGAACTGCAGATACTTCCGTTACCATGGATCAATTTTCCAAACTTGCCGGTGAGTTGGAGGAAAAAGGCATTTCGCATGAAATGATTACCTACAGTGGAGCTCCACATGCCTTTACCGTATTTGGTTCCAGCCGGTATCGTGAAGATGCTGATAAAAAATCATGGAAACGCTTTACGGAATTTCTAAACGAGCTGAGTAACTGAAGAATTCCTATTGATCCAGTTTTTCTTTGAACTTAGTATGTTATATGCCCCAATATGAGAATAGAATGGAGTCGTTTTATCAAACCTCTTAATATTATTGCCGCGTTTAATATTTTTATGTATCTCTAATCAAAAACAAAGTCGAAAAAATCGTAAAATTTTACTGCTGCTCATCACTTGGTTCAACGCTTGAACGCCATGAGGCGGTAGAAGATGGCTTTAACGGTCGGTGTAAGACGCGCGCGGTTATATGCGTCGCCACATTGACGAATGGCATCAGTCGCGGTCGGATAAGGATGAATAACATTGGCCAGCTTGCCAAGCCCCATCCCACTCTGCATTGCCACCGTGATTTCGCTGATCATATCGCCGGCATGGCTTCCGGGTCGCGCTCCGGGATTGCCGGCTGTAGCGTGAGGATTTGGGCTTCCGCTGGCGCGACCGGCGTAACAAAATCCGCCCAGCTGACGGAGCTGCCATCAGGTTTGCGTGCCGCTATGCCGTGGTCCTCATCAGACGTGAAGCGGTAGAATAAATACTTGTTCTCAAACGAGTGTGCGTCTTGTACATGATGAAACACGCCGGCATTTAACATCATGTTGCCGATGCGCACGGCATCCTCTTCGTTGCCGGCAACGTCCTCGTCCACCAGCTTCTTGACCGCCTCATTTCCGACAAAGCATTTCATATACGTCTTCGGCGGGAATCCATATTTACGATCTCGGATGTCGAGGACACGCTTCATGCGTGTGGCCAACTCTTCAAGATCGGTGCTGTCGAACGACGCTTCAACGTCCTTGTGCTCTTCTTTTGCCATGTTACTTATCCTTTTTTATTATTTTCAGTTTTCACTGCTTAATTTTTGGGCAATAAGATCAATAATCAATGCAGCCGTCCACGAAAAATCTTTCGCACCCAGTCCTCTGCCGGAATCAGGATCGTAATACTCATAAAAGCCGTAGCGATCAGTAAGCGCAATTAATGAATTTTCAATCCACTCGGCAAGCTCCGCTTCGCCATACTGTCTTACTCCCTGAGCAATATACCAGTTAATATTGACCCAGACCGGGCCTCTCCAGTAAAATTCTCTTTCAAAGTCAACCTGACACATATCATAGCTGGGTATGGCAACACAGTCCATATCTGCTATACAGAAACAATGCGTTCGAAGCGTATCCAAGACCACTGCTCCCCTGTCCTTATCCGGGATACCGGCAAAAAGGGGCATATATGAAAAAATCGTATCCCGTTTTATGTGTTTCTGGTGCTTAAGATCAAAATTATAATAAATGCCTTCATTCTCATCAAATAATTTTTTATTTATCGCCGTTTTGAGATTTTCTGCTCTTTCATGGTGGACGTGCGTATCATATTCCAGGACTTCTGCAATCTTCCCAAGGTCCAGTTCGGATTTACAGAGAATAGAGTTAAAAAGAACTCCCTGGATTATAAATGGATGATTTTCTAAGATTTTTTTCCAATCATAATTATTTTTATATAGATTTTCAATGAGGTATGAATACTTTTCAATATATGTACGCTTGGGCCGCTCACCCTGTTCTGCAATCTCATCATATTTTTCTTGCATACTCAAAGCCCATTCACTGGTGTCTGTTATGGCAGCAAGCGGTTCATCCCACAACGGAGCATTATCAAGTCCCGATTCCCATGGATGGACAATAGATACAAGATTTTCAGCCTCCGGATCACGCCAAGTAAAATAAAAATCATGGAGTTTTTTTAGTTTTGGATATATTTCCTTTAAGAATGACAACGCCCTTTCCTTATCAGGATCAAGCTTTGCGGAATCAACTATCATGGTAGCATGTACAGAGGGCTGGCTGATACCTGAAGTAAAAATACCGGATGGAACTTTTCCTGAATTGTCGGCGTTCCAGTAGTCCGGTCCCGGGAAATGATGGGTATACTCAGGGTTGAAAATGATATGCGGGAGAAAGCCATCACTAGCGAAACAGGCTTCCCCAAAAGCTGTTCGGTCATAAGCCGCTGAAGTATTACGTAGGAAATATCGCATGCCTTACAACGCTTTTTGATACGGAAAAAAAGAAACTTCCCGGCATACCGATAAAGGGTCAATCTTACAGTTTTCTTTTTCGTCATATTATGCCTATATCTCCGACTCCTTTTCTCCACTAAATACGACTTATAGTTCGAGGTCCCCAACTTCCAGATTCATAAAAATGAAGCATTTCCGACTTGTTGTCACAGGTTTCACACTCATTTAATATGGGTGTTAGAAAGGACCAGCAATGTTCAAGGCTGTCCTGGCGCCAGAAAAGCATCTGATCACCCAACATGCAGTCGATGAGCACTTTTTCATAGGCATCCAGGATAGGCCCGGTATAATTTTGATGATAAGAAAAATCCATGTTTACAGAACGTAGGCACACCCGTGCACCTGGATTCTTTGTCTGAAAAGTAAGGGTGACTTTTTCATCCGGGTAAATACCGAGTGTTAATTGATTGGTATCAATGCGCTCTCCCAGGATTTGCCGAAACATGGAGTGGGGAATCTCTTTAAACTGAATGGTTATTTCAGTTATCTTTTTGGCCAAACGTTTACCGGATGTAAGGAAAAAAGGAACGCCCTGCCAGCGCCAGTTATCAATGAAGACTTTCATTTTAGCAAAAGTCAGCGTCAGCGAGTCAGGATTTATTCCGGGTTCTTCGCGGTAGCCTGGAACCGGTTTTCCATTAATTTTGCCCGGGCCATACTGCCCGAGTACAATGTATTCGTTGAGCTTTTCAACCGGAAAAGGCCTTAAAGAGCGAAAAACCTTTACTTTTTCATCTCTAACACGACCGGTTTCAAATTGGGACGGCGCTTCCATGGCCGTAAGGGCCAGCAGCTGCATCATATGGTTTTGAAACATGTCCCGAATAACCCCTGCCTGTTCATAATAACCCGCCCGATGTTCGACACCTAAAGTTTCTGAAGCGAGTATGTTGACATGCTCAATATATCTTCGATTCCAGAGGGGTTCAAAAATGGCATTGGCAAAACGAAACATCAGTACGTTCTGGACCGTTTCTTTTGCCAGATAATGGTCTATCCTGAACATTTGGTGTTCTTTAAAATATCTCTGAATGCTCTGATTCAGTTCAACAGCGGTCTTAAGGTCACGGCCAAAGGGCTTCTCAATAACAAGCCGTGACCACCCGTTACCGTTTTCTCTTTCCTCACTAAGACCTGCCTGTCCTAACATTTGCGCAACCGGTTTATAAAGAGACGGAGGAAGTGCAAGGTAAAAAATTTTGTTTCCCTGGGTATTATGTTTCTGATCCAATTTCCTGAGGAACTTGGCCAGGTTAATAAAAGAACCCAAATCTCCATAATCAACGGACCGATAATGAAGAACATCAGAAAAGGCCTGCCATTTTGCATCATCCATAAGGCCTTTTGCCATCAAGGACTTTTCCATTTTTCCTCTGAATTGCTGATCGTTCAGCTTTGTTCGACCGCACCCAACAATACGAAAAGAATCCGGCAGACCGTCATTTAAATATAAATTGAAGAGGGCCGGAACCAGTTTTCTGGCAGTCAGATCCCCTGAGGCTCCAACGATAACGATGGTACAAGGATCACTATGCTCGACGCCTATACATTTCTTGGGGCTAATCTCCTGAGCAGGTGCGCTGACCTCAATAATGGGATCTGTAGCATTATTCTTGTTTTTCATATCGTTATCCATGGAATTTTCTCTTTTCATCCATTTAACTTTTTTTATCTGTGGAAACCACTGCATGTCCGCCAAACTCCCTGCGAAGGGCTGCAAGGACTCTGTCGGTAAAAGGGTCTTCCTGCCGGGAACGAAAACGCCGCAGCAGAGCAAGGGTGATGACCTGGGCCGGCACGCCGGTTTCCAAGGCCTGCTGGATGGTCCATCTTCCTTCTCCTGAATCTTCAACATATCCTTTGATATCTGAAAGTTTTGCGTCTTTTCTAAAGGCGCCTTCAGCCAGTTCCAACAGCCATGAACGCACCACGCTCCCCTGATTCCAGAGATGGGCAATATCGGCATAGTTGAAAGAATCCGCATAATCGGATGCCTCCAGAATTTCAAACCCTTCACCATAAGCCTGCATCATCCCATATTCAATGCCGTTATGTACCATTTTAACAAAATGACCGGCACCTGATGGCCCGCAGTAAAGGTATCCCTCTTCCGGGGCCAGGGTTTTAAATACAGGTTCCATGTGATGAAATGTGTCTTTTTCTCCACCGATCATCAGGCAGTAACCGTTCTGAAGTCCCCATATCCCTCCGCTGACACCGACATCCATAAACCGGATATTTTTTTCAACAAGGAGTTCGGCTCTACGAATGTCATCTTTATAATATGTATTGCCGCCATCGATAATGATGTCGCCCGGCGAAAGGAGGTCTTTGAGCTGATCAATATGATCATCCACCGCCTGTCCGGCTGGAAGCATTATCCATACGATGCGGGGTTGAGAGAGCTTTTCAACAACCTCGGCAAGCGAATACGCCCCGATAGCCCCTTCTTCTTTGACCATCGCATCGGTCTTTTCCGGCGAGCGGTTGTAGGCAACGACCGCGTGGCCTCCGCGCAGCAGCCGTTTCGCCATATTCATGCCCATTCGTCCCAAACCGATCATTGTAACCTTCATAGTCTTTTATCCTTTTTCTTTCTTTTAATATTCTACAGGGGTTTCCAAAATAACGCTCCATTTCTGCTGCCGGATAAGAACGATTCAGTCGGAAAATATTTCTGAAACCAACTCTATTTGCCGTTAAGCAACCAATCATAGTCAAGGTATTTTACTTTTATCATACTTTTGCTGTCTTCCAACTGTTTTTTTTAGATCTTCCTGGGCATATTTCAAAAAGAAGCCGCCAACATCGTTATTGAAATCTTCTGAAAACCATTTAAATATGCTGCTTACATAAAACGTTCGCCTTTCAAGACTGTTGCGCCGGGAATCATTGATAAATGCCCGCGCCATTTCATCCAGTTGCTGCTCCAGAATGTCCGCTCGATAGGGTTCAGGTCGCAGTAACTTGCGGGACTGCTACGAAGCACTGGACGACGACAAAGCCGTCGGTGTGGATGGCGTGACCAAAGAACAGTACGGGGAAAACCTCGATGGGAACCTTCAGGACTTGTCAGACCGGCTGAAGCGTATGGTATATCGTCCACAACCCAGACGCCGGAGCTACGTACCGAAGCCGGGCAGTGACAAGGGGCGCCCGCTGGGAATCAGCTGTTTTGAGGATAAAATAGTTGAACTGGCGGTCAAACGCGCTCTGGAACCGATCTACGAGGTAATCTTTGAAGACAGCAGTTATGGGTACCGACCCGGTCGCAACCAGCA
>NZ_JAZFTO010000304.1:0-2157 GCF_036446775.1 Candidatus Desulfatibia sp. | reverse complement strand
GAAAGCCGATCGCTTACGTTGTGAGTCGGTTCCATCTCGCCGCTTCCCGACATATGGCATGTCGCGCAGGTTGGCGCCCGATAATGTTCCGTACTCCATGCGTTGCCGGCAACATTCATATCCCAGGATTTATTTTCTGCTGCATAAATAACGCCATGTTTAGATGACATATAAATCTCGTATTGCGGATGGTCGGGACCGAGGTGGCAGGTGCTGCAAGCTTCCGGTCTTCTCGCTTCCGCCACAGAGAATCTGTGTCTGGTATGACACGCCGTACAGGACCCTTGGGAACCATCAGGGTTGATGCGACCGATACCGCTATTCGGCCATGTTTCAGGATCAAATTTACCATTCTCGACTTTGACAAGTGAACCATGACAACTCTCACATCCCATGATGGCCGCTGCCTTCCCTTCGATTTTGTAAGCAAGCGTGTTATCGCCGGCCCTGTCTCCTTTGAGGTCCAGTACAAATGAAACCGCCTTATGATGAAGCGAATCATTGAATTGTGCGACCTGTTTTGGATGACATCTGGAACAATCTTTCGGACTGACTAACGCGGAGATATAGGTCCCTTCATGAGCTCTCGCATCCTTATCCGTCTTCGCAGCTTCATGACAGTCAATGCAAGTAATCTCTGCTTTGGCATGAAGGCTTTTTTCCCAATCATTGACAATGCCGGGAGAAACACGGTCGTGACAGGATATACATTTTTTTTCGATGTTTTGCTGCTTCCTTAATTCATAGCTGCCGGCATATGCAGATGGACTGCTGGATAATAATAACAATGTGAGTATTAGTAATATTTTCATAAATTCTCCATAAACATTAACGACTTACATGGACCAGGTTCTCATGACAATACAAGCACGTTTGGTTCACTTCACCTTTTAAAAAGGCCCTGTGAGCAATAAGACCACCTTTGGACAACTCAGGAGGAAGAAGATTCTTGTGACATTGTTGACATGATTCTGATTTGATCTTCTTGACAGCGGCATACCTCCATTTTTCATGATCAATCTCGTCCGGATCCAAAATAAGATGCATAAAAGAATCTTTTGCCCCCTGTGTGATTTTTGTATACCACTTATTGAATGACCCAACCGGAAAGTGACAGTCGGCACATTCCGCTACAACACCATGTTTATTTGAATAATGTACAGAAGCTTTATATTGTTCGTACGGTTCAACCATTTCATGACATGATATACAAAATTCTGTCGTAGAAGAATATTGATATGACCACATGGTAGCCAAATAAGATCCTGTGATGAATAAAAATGTTGTCATTGAAATAATCGCTATCTGTTTTTTAGTTGGCCTATGAGATGGCATTTTCTTTTCATTTGTTTGTTATCCACGATTTTGAAAATCAGGATAAGCGCTAACCGAGTACTCAGAGAGGTCAAGTCCAACAAATTCCTCTTCTTCGCTGACCCTCAACCCAATGGTCATTGCTATTAATTTAAAGATAAGATATGAGATTGAAAACGCCCAGGCAAAAGCTACAACTGAACCGAGAAGCTGTATCAGGATATTATGTAGTGAAAACATATCATTTGTTTTAAATATCCCTACAGCAATAGTTCCCCAAACTCCGCAAACCCCGTGTACTGATATTGCTCCTACAGGATCATCGATGCGTTTTTTATCAAAAAAGATAATTGAATTGACAACAATTACGCCGGCAATGACGCCTATCACCACAGACCATACCGGCTCAACATGTGCACATCCAGCTGTAATAGCAACAAGTCCGGCTAACGCCCCGTTTAGAGTCATTCCAACATCAGGTTTGCCATATTTAAACCAGACCGTGACCATGCTGGAGATCGCTGCGGCCGCACCCGCAAGCGTAGTATTGATTATTATCTGGGCAATCTGTTCATCTCCCGAAAGTGTATTGCCGGCATTAAAGCCGTACCATCCGAACCACAATATGAGGGTGCCAAGCGCTGCCAATGGGATGTTGTGACCTAGTATTGGAGATACACTTCCATCTTTTTTGTATTTCCCGATTCTGGGGCCAAGTACAAGGGTGCCTGCAAGCCCTGCCCAGCCTCCGACAGAATGAATCACAGTTGAACCGGCAAAATCAATAAAGCCAAGATTCGCAAGCCATCCATCACCATGGTAAATTCCACCCCATACCCAACT
>NZ_JAZFTO010000303.1:0-2717 GCF_036446775.1 Candidatus Desulfatibia sp. | reverse complement strand
CACGAATGCCTTTCAACGGCTTTTCCTTTTTGAATCTTTTTTTGATTTGATTGAGAACCGGCATGCTCTGACCGGCCCATTCGATGCGCAGTAAACCTTCCTTGGCAAGTTTAATGTCTTTAATATCATATTTCATCCGTTGACTATCTCCTTTTTAAAGAGGATCCATGTTCAGGATGCATGATCCATGATTCCTTTCGCATGCCTCCTGAATCGTGTATCCTGCCTCCTGAATCCTGCATCGCTGAATCAAGTTTTACAATCCAGCCTTATCTCGCAGCACATCCGCCATATTGGTTTTTTCCCAGCTGAATTCAGGTTCATTGCGTCCAAAGTGCCCGTATGCCGCGGTCTTGCGATAAATGGGTCGCAAAAGATCAAGATATTCGATGATAGCCGCGGGTCTTAAATCAAATACATCGTTGATGATCTCTTTAAGCCGGTTTTTATGTGTAACACCCGTTCCCATAAAATTCAGCATTACGGAAACCGGTTTTGCCACGCCGATGGCGTAGGCGATCTGGATCTCACATTTTTTGGCAAGGCCGGCGGCAACGATGTTTTTGGCGATGTGCCGGGCCATGTAGGAACCGCTGCGGTCCACCTTGGACGGGTCCTTGCCGGAAAAGCAGCCGCCGCCGTGGCTGCCCTGTCCGCCGTACGTGTCGACGATAATTTTGCGTCCGGTAACGCCGCAATCTCCCATGGGGCCGCCGATAATAAATTTGCCGGTGGTATTGATGAAATAACGGGTGTCGCCATCGGTCATATCCCGGGGAATCACCTTTTTGATAACTTCTTCGATGATGGCTTCTTTCAAGTCTTCGTAAGTGACATCCGGTTTGTGCTGGGCGGCAATGACGACCGTATCCACCCGTTTGGGGGTGCCGTTTTCATACTCGATGGTGACCTGGGATTTTCCGTCGGGTCTTAGGAAATCGAGGGAGCCGTTTTTGCGCACGGTGGCCAGACGCTGGCTCAGCTTGTGCGCAAACATGATCGGCATGGGCATCAATTCAGGAGTTTCGTTGGTGGCATAGCCGAACATGAGGCCCTGATCACCGGCGCCCTGTTCCTTGAAAAGCCCTTTGCCGGCGTCTACCCCTTGAGCGATATCCGCTGATTGCTGATCGATGCTGGTAAGAACCGAACAGGTTTGCCAGTCAAAGCCCATCAGAGAAGAACTGTATCCGATGTCACGGACGGTACGGCGGGCAACCTCCGGCATATCAACATAACAGCTGGTTGTGATTTCACCGGCAATAAAAATCAGGCCGGTGGTGACCAGAGTTTCGCAGGCAACCCGGCCCTGTTTGTCATTTTCTAAGATTGCGTCCAGAACGGAATCTGATATGGCATCGGCAACCTTGTCCGGATGTCCTTCGGTCACAGATTCAGATGTAAAAAAGAATTGTTCATTGCTCATAAATTGTCTCCTGTATTTTTTTGGTTATGCTTAATTATGGTTTCAATATCATATTATCGATCAAGCGAGTTGTGCCGACCTTGACGGCCAGGGCCATCAATACCGGCTGTTCAATTATCTGCACCTCATCGAGGGTTTCAGAATCGCAGACGGCAATATAATCGATCGTGGTTTCCGGGTGGGATTTTATCAGATCGGAGGCCGCCGCTATAATTTTGACGGCATCTTTTTCTCCACTCTCAACAAGCCTGCGAGCATTTAGCAACGATTCGTAAAGGGAGAGCGCACAAATCCGCTGGCGGGGCGTCAAATAACTGTTGCGCGAACTCATGGCGATGCCGTCGGGCTCCCTGACGATGGGGGCCCCGATGATGTTAATGTCAAAATTAAGATCTTTAACCATCTGACGGATGACAATCAGCTGCTGGTAGTCCTTCTGTCCGAAAACGGCGATATGGGGTTTGACAATGTTGAACAGTTTGGCGACAACAGTGGCAACTCCCCTAAAGTGTATCGGCCTGGAAATTCCGCAAAGATGATCAGGGAGTTTGTCCAGAGCTACATAGGTTTGGTAATGGCTGCCATAAATTTCTTTTGCCTCCGGTGTAAAGAGTGCCTTTGTACCCTCTTTGCGGACGAGTTCGATGTCCCTCTCTAAATCACGCGGATAGGCGTCTAAGTCTTCTCCGGGACCGAATTGGGTCGGGTTAATAAAAATACTCACCACCAGATCATCTCCATGCTTCAATCCTTCCTGCATTAGAGAGAGATGTCCTGCATGCAGATAGCCCATGGTAGGAACAAAAACAATGATGTTGCCTTTGCCCCGGCTTTGATCCGCGTATGACTGCATCTTTGCGATTGTATGAATAATTTCGATAACACGCACCTCAATATGTTTGCAAAATGGTATTAGAACAACACCAAAAAAATGTCAACATCAGACCTCGTCATTCATCAGATAAAAATGACCGTAGACCTTTAGTGGGCGTTCACAGGTTCAACGTTCTGCGTTCAACGGTCTGGGTTCTGGGTTCCGGGTTCTGCGTTTAACCTCTGAACCTTGAACCTCTGAACCCTGAACCTTTGAACCTCTGAACCTTTGAACCCAACTCTTTGATTAGAAAGGCACGCTCAACGAACCGAACATGAACATCCTGGAAAAGTTTACAGCATGAAAAAAATCGAAAATATTACCCTGCTTTATGAAATCAGCAAGGCGCTAAATGAGCATTTGGACCTTAAAAAATCTTTATACAGGGTTCTGGAGATTCTCTCCAGTTCAATGAAC
>NZ_JAZFTO010000302.1:0-4859 GCF_036446775.1 Candidatus Desulfatibia sp. | reverse complement strand
GAAACCCGGTTATTTTAATGAATATTATAAATTTTTTTTAGCTCCATTTTCAGCCCGTATTGATTCTCACAGACACACGTCTCTTTTTCCTACTTTCAATAATGAATACATCTCATTTTGTCAATAAGATTATCAGTTTTTCTTGCACGCCACTGACCCGATATGAAATAAATCAATCCCCGCACCTAAAAGGCATTGATTAAAGGTTATGTAACCGTTCAGAGGTTCAGGGTTCAAAGGTTAACCTGGAACGTTGAACCTAGAACGTTGAACCTTTGAACGTTGAACCTTTGTGTCTTTGTGGCTGAACGATTACGTTATTTTTTATTCTAATGTCAGTATTGCTTCTGCCAGGGCCAGATCCTGCGGAGTTGTGATTTTTATGTTGGTTTTGCTGCCGGGTATGATTTTAACATCGATCCCCAGCCGCTCTAATAACAAGGCATCATCAGTACCTCTGAATCCGTCCCGGCGGGCCGCTTCATGGGCTTTTAGTATTAATTCATATTGAAAAACCTGCGGAGTCTGGGCCATCCATATGTTATCTCTGGCAAGCGTTTGCTCAATATGACCTGATTTTTCGACATGCTTCAAGGTATCGCTGACAGGTATACCGAGGATGCAGGCCCCGGTTTCTTCGGCAGCGGTAATACATGCCGCCAGTTCTTCGGGGCCAACAAACGGGCGCACGCCGTCGTGGATAACAACCGTATCCGTTTTGGGACTCAACGCCCGGAGTCCGTTATAGACGGAATCCTGACGCTCTGTTCCGCCGCGGACCAGATTGATCTTTTTTTTAAGATTAAGGGGGGCAATCAAAGTGTTTTGGCAAAAACCGAAATCCTCTTCTGAAACCACCACAAAGACTTCATCGATCAGCTCACAGGCATCAAAGACCAGCAGGGTATGGCCCAGAACCGGACGCCCCGCAATTAAAAGATACTGCTTGGGAACGCTGTGGTTCATCCGCAGGCCTTTGCCGGCAGCAACTATAACAGTAGAAACCATAATTTTCTTCGGTTGAAAGGGTTGAATTGGGTTGTTTGAGTTTATGAGATTCCAATTACATTAATTGACACGAACCGATGCTTGATACTGGATGCTCGATGCTGGAGAGATAAAATAACCATTCCTTTGTTAACCAGTATCCAGTATCAAGCATCCAGTATCTGCATCAACTTCGAGCAGAAGCGCCATAGGATAACGTGACACAAATGTTAAAATTTTGTTCGATATAGACGGCTAATGTCTAAGATAATTGAGATCCTTGGGCAGCGGAATATCCTTGCCCATTGAGTCTTCACCGTAATTTGCCCTGGCAAGGATTTTAATATCTTTTAAGGCCCGCACGTCACCTTCAAAGGTAACTTCCGCAATGTTTTCCTTCTGGATCTTACCCCCGGCCCACTGGATATCGAGTACGCTGCTGGCATCAAAGCGGTCTTTGCCCACGCACAACTCCACCTGCCCCCCGTAATGCTGAACCGTCTTTGCCACCAGCAGGCTGGGTCTACTGTGAAAACCTAACTTCACGGGCACACTGACGGTAATGGAAGAGCGCTCGATGTTCTCGTTCAGGATCTCACGGGCCAGATCTTTCCCGGTTTCAAAATAATGGCAGACATAGTAAAGGCCGAAATTAATGGTACGGTCAAGCAGGGTTTCAGGATCGATTAAAACGGATAATTGATCTTGAACTTTTTTATAACTGTCCTTATATCCGGCCTCGTGAAGGTGCCGTTCATAAAAATGGAGAAGCCGCCCGATCATTTGCAGCATGTGAAATACAACCGAGAAGTAGCCGCGCAGATCTTTGAGTTTGCGGTTGCCGAAACGGTATCCGCCGTGGATGACATAGGTGTCGAAGGATGATTGCAAATTGTGCACCAGCATTTCAAACCGCCGCATTTCAACCTCGTTGACTCTGTCAGGAACGATCCCTAATATCTCTGCAAAATCATAGGGCTTGTAAAATCTATGCGGTTCAAAGGTTGCGGCGATGCTTAGGAGCTCACTGGCGATTTTGACAATATTTTTCTTTTGAAGGTCCTTGTCGATATCGTCAATATCATAATGAAGCATTTCACCGGTTGTAATACCCGGGAAATCTTCCATTTCATAACTCTCATCCGGTACGGGTATATTGAGCCTCCGGGCCTCTTCAAGTATAACCGGGACCAATTTCATAAGAGTCTTTCTTATAAAATAAAGGGTGGCGGTACCTTCTTTTTCAAAAGTCTCGGAATCCGGAAGGCCGTAGAAAATAAGACGATTTAAAATATGGGTTTGCGAGTAGCCCGCAAGGCTTAAATGCCTGACAGCAGCCGAAAGCTCCCTGTAGAAATACCATTCCTTGCTGTTTTTGGCACCATGATAATCAAGAAAGTCTTCCAGAACCTGAGAGGTGCTGATCAGCTTTGAAAAAAGCATCTTGGTAAAGAGATACCGGGGTGAATCAAAATTTGTTATGTAGACACAACACTTTAGATAATCGCTGGAAAATATGCGGACCTTCTCGGCAAACGAAATATCGCATACAGTTTTTTGAAATTCCATTTTCACCAACTCTTACTAATGCGGCAATAATTATTTAGACACAGTTTCTACTGCCGAATAGTATTTTTCACCGCAGAGCCGCAAAGAGCGCAGAGAAAAAATAATTAGTGAAAAGAAAAATTCACTCTGCGAACTTTGCGACTTGAGCGAGCGCAGCGGAGCGGGCGGTGAATCAATTTCTGAAAGATACAAGCCCGAAGGATGTCAAAATTAATAATTCACGCAACCCGTAACTCGTAACCAGAAAATACGGTCAGAGCAGTCCGTAAGCCGAATTCTGTATCCGCTGCGGGTTACCCCGAAGCGACTGACGATCATTCATCTGTGGATACCGGTTGCCCGGTACCTCTGGCGACCTACCCGGAAGCTCGAACGGGCCGTTCTCAAACGCTTCTCTATTTGGTCTTGCACCGGGTGGGGTTTACAAAGCTCCCCCGGTCACCCGGAGGACTGGTGCGCTCTTACCGCACCTTTTCACCCTTACCCTGCACAGTTGTGCCGGGCGGTATGCTTTCTGTTGCACTTTCCTTCACGTTGCCGCGACTCCACGTTATGGAGCACCCTGCCCTATGGTGTTCGGACTTTCCTCCGGATCATTATTTGATCCAGCGATCGTCTGGACTGCTCTGACCGCAAGAATTGGTCATTGGTCATTTATTAATAGTTCAGCCACAAAGACACGAAGACACTAAGATTATAATACTAATTTAAATTGTTCAATTGGTTTTATTGGTTTATAATTAGTTTTATTTGTTAACAAACCAAACCAATGTAACCAATTTAACCAATAAAACTGAATCATTAAGGTTTATAATTCATACCACTTCTTTGCCTGCCCGGTTAAATTTGAAAAAACCAGTGTCGATTTTTGTTAATAAGTATCATAGCATATCTAAGTAAGCGAAATTTAGAGCTATTTAACATTTAACTGGGTGAACCTTTGTGTCTTTGTGGCTATACTGTTACGTTATTCGTTTTTAGTCATTGTTGTTTCATCCCAATAGAGGATACGATGACAATGGGGGCAGAACATCAAAGCATCGCGGCGATGAAGTTCATTATACATCTGCGGCGGTATATTCATGTTACATCCGGAACATACTGCATTTTTAACAGACGCAACGGCCAGCCCCTCTGATTGTTGTGACTTGGTTGTATTGTATTTTGCCAGCAAATTGGGCTCAATCATACCGGCAATCTCTTCACGGGTCATATCAAGCTCGGCAAGTTTCTTCTTTTTCTGCTCCACGTCCCGGGCAATAACCTCTTTTTCGTTTTTTAGTTGTTCAGAAAGCTCTATATGTTCTTGCTTTTTCTTTGCGATGCTCTTTTCAACTTCATCCCAGCGGTCCAGGCATTCTAACATCTGATCTTCGATTTTAGAATTTTTAGCCTTTTGGTCTTCAATTTCCTTTAACAGCGCTTGATATTCTTTGTTGGTCTTAACAGACCTGAGCTTTACCGTGGTCTTATCTACTCTGGATTGGTTCATCTGGGCATCAGATTCATAATCCCGATATTTTTGCTTCAACTCATTTAAAGATGACTCTTCATCCGCCAAGGTTTGTTCAAATGCATGCAGTTCATCATCGAGCTTTTCAAGTTTTTGGGAAACCTGACCAAGCTCCGCTTTTATGCCTGATGTTTCTGTTTCGATTTTTTGGAGTTTAACCAGTATCTCAAGCTGCCGTTTCATATTCAATGCCCGTTATACGTATAGTAACCGTTCAAGGGTTCAGGGTTCAACGTTCAGAGGTTCAAAGGTTCAGGGTAAAGTATTTAGGAGCCTATGACCAAATATAATAAAAGAACCGTAAATTTAAACCCTGAACGGGGAACGGGGAACCTTTGAACGCTTACCATTTTATTATAAAACCAAAAACGGATCATTTTCAAGTTTACAGGCCTCGACTTTTATATCCTTGCCGTCGGCTGCCAGAATTTTATCAAGCCGCTTTGCAAGTACTTCGACCACTAAATACTCGGATGCGAAATGCCCCATATCGATAAGGCCCAGGTTTAGAGCTTCGGCCTCCCTGGCATCATGATATCTCAAGTCACCACTGATGAAAACCTGAGCTCCGGATGAATAAAAATCTTTCATCAGGCTGGAACCACTCCCTGAGCATACGGCAATTAGCCTGACCGGCAAATTTGGTTTTCCAGCAACTTTGACGTATTTAAGCCCCAGTTTTTCTTTAAGCGATAATGCCAAAGGTAAAAGCTCCATGGTTTCTTCCAGCTCTCCGACCCGGCCAAGTCCCTGCTTTTGTATATAATCAGTGGCCGAGTCCTCATCAGGG
>NZ_JAZFTO010000301.1:0-30759 GCF_036446775.1 Candidatus Desulfatibia sp. | reverse complement strand
GAGAAAAGATAGGTTCCCTTAAGGTTGACATCAATGACTCGCTCCCAGTCATCTTCATTGAGAAACATGAGCAATTTATCATTGATAATTCCGGCGTTGTTAACCAGAATGTCCACATGTTCCCACTCGTCGATGATAGTTTTGATCATTTTTTCAACGTCCGGCCGGGAAGAGACATCGGCCTTAAAAATCCGGAATTTTGGGGTTAACCGGGCAAGCTCTTTCTCTGTAGTTGCAGCGCTTTCATCATCAGAAGAATAATTTACCGCCACCCAGGCGCCCTCGTTAGCAAAAGACAGGGCCATTGATTTTCCGATTCCCCGCGTGCCGCCGGTAACAATGATTCTTTTATCCTTAAACTCCATAAAGTTAAATCCTTGATGAATGCGTAAAGTTTAAGGAAAGTTAGCAAATGAACGCTTTGAGTGCAACCTTAAACTGGATGAGCCGGCGATAAAACATCTTGAACAAGTTTTGGAATTGTTTCATATATTATGGTTATGAATTCTGAAGTGTTTATTACGGATGGGCATTGGCGAAAATCGCTGGCCGCGGTTCGTGCCCTTGGGATGAGGGGTATCAGGGTAACGGTTGGCGAAAGCACCCGTTTGGCAACCGCCGCGTTTTCCAGACACTGCCATAAAGCAGTCGTCTATCCATCACCCCTTTGCAGGCCGACCGAATTTGTGGATTTTCTTTACCGCCAATTATCATCTCATTCATATCAAATGCTCCTTCCCATGGAAGATGAAACCCTTGACCTGATTTCCCGCTATCATTCTGATTTTTCAGAATTAACCTATCTGCCGATCGTACCTTTTGAAAAGTTGCGTTTGGCCAGGCGCAAGGACAAAGTTCTGCTTTTGGCCAAGAAGCTGGGGATCCCCACCCCCAAGACCTGGTTTATCGATGACACTCAACAGTTAGATGAACTCAAAGCAGGCTTGCCATATCCGGTTGTAATTAAACCGAAGATGAGCTCCGGTGCTGTCGGAGTGGCCTATCCTGAAAACCCGCAGGAATTGATAGAGCAGTACCACGCAATCCACCGGCAATTTCCTTTTCCCATGATTCAGGAAATGATCCCCCGCCAAGGACCAGGCTATGGCGCTTCTATTTTAATGGATGAGCAAGGGGCGGTGAAGGCCTCTTTTGTCCATAAGCGGCTGCGAGAGTACCCGGTAACCGGAGGGGCCAGCACCTTGCGCGAAAGTGTCAGATATGATGATATTCGTGATATGGCCGTAGATCTACTCAAAGCTCTGGACTGGTTCGGGGTGGCCATGGTTGAATTCAAGCTCGATCCCCGTGACGGGCGCCCTAAACTGATGGAAATCAATCCGAGATTCTGGGGATCATTATCCCTGGCTATCGCGTCCGGGGTCAATTTTCCTTATCTTTTGTACTGTATGTCCCGCAGGGAGAATTTGAAACCGATCGAACATTACCAGATCGGGAAAAAATCTCGCTGGCTGCTGCCCGGAGACCTCCTGCATTTTATTTATAATCCCCGGCGGAGTCGTCTGGTACCCGAATTCTTTCATTTCTGGGATGCGAGTACGGTATATGATATAGTATCGATCAAAGATCCTTTGCCGGCCCTAGCCAGGGTTTTAACACCCCTGACTTTTATCTACGACCCTGACATGAAACAGCGCCTCAAAAAGAGAATGTATGGCGGTTGAGAATATCTTATCAGTAGATTTAGAAGACTGGTACCACATCTGCGGGGTAGAAGATCGGATTCCGGAAGATAGCTGGCCCCGCCTGGAGAGCCGGATTATACCAAATACCTTGAGGATACTTGAAGTGCTGGGCAATAAAGGGGTCCGGGCAACCTTTTTTGTGCTTGGCTTTGTGGCTGAAAAATATCCTGACCTGATAAGGGAAATAAAAAGCGCCGGTCATGAAATTGCCTCCCATGGATACGCTCACAAGCGTGTTTACACAATGACGCCCGCTGCCTTCCGGCGAGATTTGAATAAGGCTTCCGAAATACTTTATAAAGTTGCCGGCTGTGCTGTGAAGGGCTACCGAGCTCCGGAATGGTCCATTCGGGATGATTCTCTCTGGGCGCTTGACATATTGCAGCAGGAAGGATTTGAGTATGATTCAAGCATGGCCCCTTTGCCCATCATTGGGAATCCTGATTATGCTATAATACCACACCGGCTGACTCTGGAGAAAGGGCACTTGTGGGAATTTCCTCCTCTTGTCGGCAAGACACCTCTGGCCAGCTTCCCCATGGGGGGAGGTTGGGGATTACGCATCTTTCCTTACAGCCTGATTCGATCATGCATGCGTAAACTTAATAATCAGGGGCAACCGGCCCTGATTTATGTTCATCCTCGCGAGCTGGATTCGGATAACCCACAGATCCGGCTACCGCCGGCCAAAGAGTTTGTTTTAAATGCCCGACTGGTGAAAACTGAAAGAAGGCTTGCGCGCTTATTGGACGACTTCAACTTTACAACCGTTTCCAATTTTTTAATTAAGCGAGGGGTCGGGGAGTTTTCGCCGTAAGACCGCTCGCTGATAGATCAGGCTTGATGATAAAAACTAACCGACTGCTGATTAAATTATGGTAGATGCGATACTATATTTAAAAAATAATCTTGCCGATAATTTTGCGGTATATTTTATCCCGCTCTATATTCTGGGAGGCCGGCCGGCGGCCGTATTGAGCGCACAACTGCTGGGATACAAAATCTTCTTATTGTTGCCTGTAGTAGTTATGCTGGATACACTTCAAATTCCATTATTTTATCATTTATATGATACGGTTTCAGATCGATTATTTATAAAGAAATTCCATCAAAAATCCGAAAAAAGAGCAGAGCGCTTCCGCCAATCAAAGTTTCTCCGGCGGCTGCAGCTTTTAGGCACCCCCGGTGTTGTTACGATTACCATGTTGCCCTTAAAGGGTTGCGGCATGTGGAGCGGAGTTCTTTTGTCAAAGCTTTTAAAATTGCCCAAGCAGATCAGTTATCCATTGATGATTGCAGGCAGCGTGCTGGGGTGTGTTATTCTTTTGGGCGCAGGCGAGGCTATTATCCGGCTGGTGGGATCTTTATTGATTAATTCGTAAAAATTCGAATTCATTAGGTGTTTGGTGTTTAGTATTTTGTGTTTTGTTTAAATTGTTTGATGATATACCGGCTTGCCGGATCACCAAACACTAAACACCAAATACAAAACACTCTCGAAAGAAATATCGCTTTTCTGATTTTAATTGAAGAGTTACCTAAAAACTTGAAAAAATAAGAGGTTGTTCCTGTTGCATCAAATCATCTATCGGTTCCATAAACACATCCTAATTTTTTCTGTTTTTCTGACCCTGGCAGCAACTGTGCTCGTCACGCGCCTTAAGCTCGATCTTGACCTCATAGCCCTGCTCCCGGCAGATAATCCCAGTGTCGATGCCTTTTTTGATGTAGCCGAAACAATCGGGATTCAATCCACCTTGATTGCGCTGGTTGAAATGCCTGAAAATATTGATCAGAAAGATTCTGACGCAGTTATTGAACACTTAGCAAAAAAGTACGTACAAAGTCGGCTGATAACTGAAATCGAATATAAAAGCGAAGCAAGGCAGCTGGCCAATTTATTTAAGATATTAGCAGAGTATTTCCCGAACCTGGTTAAAACCGGGGATCTTACCAGGTTAACTCAAAAATTTTCTGACGAGGGGATTCATGAACAGGTCCTTGAGAACAAAAAAATATTAATGACTCCTTTTGGCACTGCCGCCAAAGAGCTGATCTATATTGACCCCTTGGGACTCAGGAATTTACTGGGAAGCAGTTTGACAGTACCGACCGGGAAACGAACAATAAAAACCCACAGCGGATATTACCGTACCAAAGGGGGCAACTATATTATATTTCTAAAGCCTGAAAAGCCCCCTCAAAATGTTGCTTTCAGCAAGAAATTAATGGCCCAAGTTTATTCTCTTGGAAAGCTGGCTTTGGCTGAATTACCGGAGAAAATGGCCGGTTTCTCCAATAAAATCAGGATATCTTACACTGGTGGCTATCCGATTGCGGTGAACGACGAGGCTATTACCAAAAAAGATATTAAAGTGACTCTGCTGACTTCTTTTTTAGGCGTTATGCTTCTTTTGGGCCTGTCATTCAGAACATTAAGAATCCTTTTTTTTGTCGGTTTGCCGCTGGCTGCCAGTCTTTTGTGGACACTCGGATTTGCAAGCCTTATATTTCAGCGTCTCAATGTCCTGACCTTTATATTCTCATGCGTGCTAATAGGGCTGGGGATTGATTTTGCCATCCACATCGTCAACCGTTACTTTGGCGAAAACCAGGTCAACCTGCCTGTGTCCCAGCGCTTACAGCTTACTTTTAAGGAATCCGGCATGGGAATCTTTATCGGTGGAATTACAACGGCAGTTGCTTTTTTTAGTGTGGGGATTTCCGATTTCAAAGGCTTCAGTGAGCTGGGCATTTTGACGGGTATCGGGATCCTGATTTGCCTGCTGGGCATGCTTTTTTTACTTCCTGCTCTGCTTGTCACTTTTTCAAATGAGAAAAGATCCCCAAAAACGGTTGCAATAGCAGGTTTTGGTTTAAATACCCTTATGGGCGGAATCCGGAAATATCCTCGGATCGTTCTCGTGGCTGCCGCTATAATCGTTGTCTTGTCAATCATCTCAGGGACCGGCATTCATTTTGATGACAATTTGAAAAATTTTCGCCCGGTCGACAGCAAGGTTTTGCGGTTGCAGGATAAGATAACAGATTGGCTTGGAGGTTCAACGGCAGCAATTCTTTTAGTTGCCGAGGGAGACACAGAGGCAGAGGCTATGGAAACCAGCGCATCAATATATTCGTCACTGGATGAACTGAAAAGGTCGGGTATGATTGCCGGAATCAGATCAATCAGCAGCTACTTTCCTGCGCCCAGCCAGCAGAGAAATAATATGGAATTCATCCGCCAACATGCCGATATTTTTGATATCAAACGCATTAAAAAGACATTCAACGAGGCCCTTAAAGAAAATGGTTTCGAGATTCTTGATCTATATGATGAGTATTTTGAAAGCCTGTCAAGGGCTCTTTCTGAAGATAAACTCCTATTGCCTACAAGTCTACAGGATAAAGAGCTGGAAAAATTTTTGAAACTATTTGTTATTCGAAAAGACAATGCGTATAAGACAGTTACTTATATCAGTCCTAATAAAGATCTTTGGTCCCGCTCGGAAACCTTTCAATTTAAAGAGATGATCATCCGTACTCTTGCAGAGGGAGGGATCAAGAAAAATCGCTATCTTTTGACCGGCCCCAATTTGCTCACCGGGGATTTAAAGGAGCTTATCATTAATAACTTACAATCATCTCTGTTGTTTGCAAGCCTCAGTATTGTTGCGGTTCTACTAATTTATTACCGCAGTCTGAAGCTGGTGCTTTTCTCGATAACACCCCTTTTAATTGGCTTAGCCTCACTGGCCGGTATCATGTCCATGTTTGGTTTGGATTTTAATTTTCTCAACCTGATCGTAATTCCTATGATCGTCGGAATCGGTATTGATGACGGGGTTCACTTTACCAACACATTCTGCCAATCAGACCATCTAAACAATTCCGAAAAAATGTTTCAAACCGGCCGGGCCGTTGTTTTAACATCTCTGACGACTATAATAGGTTTTGGGTCGATTATTTTGTCCCACTATCCGGGGCTTAAAAGCATGGGTTATGTGGCTATCATAGGTATCAGTGCCTGTATGATTGCTTCCATTGTCGTGCTTCCTGCTATCTTTGCAGTTGTCTCGCGGTCAAAGCACGGGTAAATTGCAATATAATGATATGGATGATATGCACAACTATTATGGTGCTATAAATCAATTTAACCCCAATTGAGCGAAAACGCTCAATTGGGTGTCCGTTGCCCTTTGTCCGTCGTCCTTTGCTTAGCAATAAGAAGCGAGATTATATTCTAACTACAAGTGAAACACAATAAAGGCCCTAAGAACTTGTAAAACCACTGACTACGGACAACTGACCACAGACGCCTAATCGAGTTTTGACTAGATTAGGGTAATAGCTTTTTCTGAGTCAAAGCACAAAGGCTTCATAACATAGATTTATAATAAATTTCAATGCCGGTTGATTCCTGCTTGGGCGTATAAGTCAAAGAAATGGTGGGTAGGGCCGTAACCTTTTCCGATGTCGAGAGCATGCTCGATGGCACCGCTGATGTATGCCTTGGCAAGCGTGGCGGCTTCGAAGAAGGATTTGCCCAGAGCCAGATTGGCCGCGATGGCCGAAGAAAAAGTGCAGCCGGTGCCGTGGGTATTTTTGGTTTCTACCCGGCGGCTTTGAAGTTTTTGGTAGTCAATGCCGTCGTAAAGAATATCAATAGCCAGGTCCTCTCCCAGGTGTCCGCCCTTGACGACCACTTTCCCGGCCCCCAGCTTTAAAATTTTGGCGGCAGCGGCTTGCATGTCGTTTAGATTTTTGATGCTCATACCGGTGAGGGCTTGGGCCTCAAAAATGTTGGGGGTGACAACCTCAGACAGTGGAAACAGATGGTCTACCAGAGCGTCCTGGGCGTCCTGATTCAACAGCCGATAGCCGCTTTTGGAAATCATAACCGGATCGAGCACTACCGCCGGCGGATCTACCGCCTTAAGCGCACGGGCAATACTCTCGATCAGCGCAATACTTGAAACCATACCGATTTTGACGGCATGGATGTCAATATCATCAAACAGACACAATATTTGATCGTAGACGATCTTAGGCGGCATTTCCTGGACAGCATAGACTTTTTGAGTGTTCTGCACCGTAACGGCGGTAATGGCGCTCATGCCGAAAACACCAAGGGCCTGAAACGTTTTTAGATCCGCCTGGATCCCGGCGCCGCCGGATGAATCCGAACCGGCAATGGTAAGCGCAACCTGCATGTTAAACCTCCAGCCTCAATTTAGCGATAACGCTCAATTAGGGTAAAAGTTATTTGTTCATCGGTTTATCTTTTTCCATGCTGGTAGGACGAAACTCCGGGGGGCAGGTTGAGCAGATGCTTGTCCTGAAAGGTCAGGCAGCGGCCCACCTGGTACATCCCCGGAAGGTCCTTTCGAATTTTTTCGAAAATAGCCGGCCAACATGCAAACAGGAGTTCATAATCTTCACCCCCTGTTAGAACCATATCTTCGGGTTTCAAGCCATATTTTTCGCAAAATGAAACTAAAGCGGGATCAAAATCCCAGGAGGAAAAGTCGAATTCTATGGCAAGACCGGAGGCCACGGCAATATGGCGGGCGTCACCGGCCAGGCCGTCGCTGACGTCGATAACACACGCTACGTTGTTATCGGCCAGAACTTTAGCGGCATCAAATCTGGCCGTAGGGGATTTGAATTTCGCGATCAGGTTTTCGAATTCCGGATCTTTGCGGATCAGCGATTCCAGACCGGCACGGGCCAGGCCGAGAGGACCGGTACAATACAGCCCGTATTCGGGACGGGCGCCGGAGCGCACCGGGAAAATAGTGTCGTGTCCCCGTCCGACGGCAAAAAGGTCCAGCGACAGCCGGTGGGCGGCGGAAATGTTACCGCCGCCCAAAGTACAGCCGTATTTTCCAAGGGCTTTTAGAATCCCTGCGTACAGGGCCTCAACAATATGGTCTGAAACGTAAGGCGGCAGCGCAAGATTGACAAAGAGACTGACGGGAGCGGCATATGAGGCGGCAAGATCGCTAAAGGTTACTTCCACAGCTTTACAGCCGACCTCCTGGGGCGTCTGCCAGTCAAGCCTGAAGTGGACACCTTCTTTCTGGGTATCGGTGGTGATCACAGGTTTGCTTAAGTCTTGCAAAAGAGAAGCATCATCGCCGGGTGCAACCTTAAGATATGGATCAGCAGGGGCCTGCCGGAGCAGCTTGTCAATAAGGACGAATTCATCATCCCATGGAGAAGCCAGGGCAGAGCGCAAAGAGCATCCGCAGGCTGCTGAGAGCTGCCGGGCATGTTGCCGCGGATCTTCAGCGCGCGTAACAGCGCTGATCACCGCTACGCCGGCGGCACCGCGGGTGAAACAGGATTCGGCGTTGGTGTGATCAATTCCGCCGACAGCGACCACCGGCAGCGGGGAGGCCTTGACCACGGCTTCCAGGCCCACAAGGCCGATTGTTTTTTTGGCATCAGGTTTTGTTTGAGTATCGAAAACAGGCCCTGCTCCAATGTAGTCGCATGGTGAAAGATCGCTTTTTTTAAGTTGAGAAGGGCTGGTTACCGACAATCCCACAATGGCCTGGGGGCCTAAAATATTTCTGGCCGGGACCAGGTCTTCATCATTCCGGTCTAAGTGGACGCCGTCGGCCTCCACAGCTTTGGCGAGCAGAATATTATCGTTGACGATAAAGGGGACGGCGTTGCATTTACATAGATCTCTGATAGCGGCAGCTTCATCGAAAAATCGTGAAGAAAATGATTTGTTACGGTACTGGACGATGGTTGCTCCGGCCTGAACGGCGATGCGCACCTGGTCTAAGGGCGAAAAATCCAGGGCACCGTCGTCGGTGATAAAGTAGAAACGCAGTGCTTTTTGTAAACGGTCCGTAAGCATCTTTGCTGCAATCCAAAAATGATAGGTTCGTAAAAAGGCAAAAATTCCTTTTTTACGAACGTTTTAGGTAAGTTCTCAATAAGTTAAGGTTTAGAAAATCTCCGGGCTTCAGCGCGGCAGAGCGGCTTCATATAAAATCGCTTTAGCGATTTTATATATTGATATCACCTTTCAGAAAAACCCTGAAGCCTTTTTTCCCGAGGTTATTGAGAAGTTACGGTTTTAAATTTTAAGTATCTGTAAATAAAAGTAAAACCACAACCTAACATTTAATAAGCCTTAGGCTTATAAAAGCTTAAAACGTGATGAATTCGCAAAAAGTCACGCATTCAAGTATAGATGGCTAAGTAAATTAGCACCCATACTGGTGGGAAATCCAGGTTGATTGTTGCCCGGTTTTTTGCAATAGTTGATTGTCGAGATTGTCCAATTATTGAAAGGAGATTAAAAATGGCAACCAGAACGATTGAACGGACCCCATCGGCCTATTCGTATCCACTTCTCATCAAGCATCTGCTGCGCACACCGCTGATCTATTCTCCCAATAAGGAAATCGTTTACAGAGATCAGATGAGGTATGATTATTTAACCTTTTCCCGACGCGTATCTCAGCTGGCCAATGCGTTGGAGAATCTTGGCGTACGTCAAGGGGATACGGTTGCGGTTATGGAATGGGACAGCCACCGATACCTGGAATGTTTTTTTGGCGTGCCCATGATGGGTGCTGTTTTACATACGATTAACGTGCGGCTGTCTCCCGAGCAACTCATCTATACCATTAACCATGCCGAAGATGATGTCATACTGGTCAACGCCGAATTTTTGCCGCTTCTGGAAGCTGTTAAGGACAAGTTCAAAACAGTAAAGAAAATCATCCTGCTGACGGACGAAGCCGAAGTACCGCAAACCGCTGTGTCCATCGACGGAGAATATGAAGCGCTGCTTGCAGAAGCCGGCAGGGATTATGAATTTCCAGATTTTGACGAAGAGACCGTTGCCACCACCTTTTACACTACCGGCACTACCGGTATGCCCAAGGGGGTCTTTTTCAGCCACCGCCAGCTTGTGCTGCACACCTACGGGCTCATGTCCGGTCTTTGTGTTTACAAGTCGCAGGCATCCCTAAACTCAGAGGATGTATATATGCCCATTACACCGATGTTTCACGTCCATGCCTGGGGAATTCCGTATCTCATGACTTTAATGGGCAACAAACAGGTCTATCCGGGTCGCTATGAACCGCAGATGCTGCTGGGGCTCATTATCAAAGAGGGTGTCACCTTTTCCCACTGCGTCCCGACCATATTGCACATGCTGGTCAGCAGTCCGGCCATCAAGACGGTTGATCTGTCCAACTGGAAGGTTGTCATCGGCGGTTCGGCACTTCCCAAAGGCCTTTGCAAAGCTTCCCTTGAGCATGGAATCAATGTCTTTACCGGATACGGCATGTCTGAGACCTGCCCGGTGCTGACCCTGGCAAACTTGAAACCGCATATGCTGGACTGGGAGCTCGACAAACAGGTAGCAATGCGCTGCAAAACAGGGCTTCCCGTCACCAATGTGCATCTTGACATCGTTGACCCGCAAGGCAATCGGCTGCCCCATGACGGCCAAAGTACCGGTGAAGTCATCGTCAGAGCACCCTGGCTTACACAGGGATATGTGAAAGAGCCTGAAAAAAGTGAAGAGTTATGGCAGGACGGCTGGCTGCATACCGGGGACATCGGATATATCGATTCTGAAGGGTATTTGCAGATCACAGACCGGCTAAAAGATGTGATCAAGACCGGTGGAGAATGGGTTTCATCTCTTGAGCTGGAAGATATTATCAGTCAGCACGAGGCGGTGAGCGAAGCAGCCGTAATCGGTGTTGTCGATGAAAAATGGGGCGAGAGGCCGCTGGCACTGGTGGTTTTAAAAGAAGAATACAAGACAAAGGTTTCAGAGGATGATCTCAAAGCGTTTTATATGACGTTTGTCGAAAACGGTACCATAGCCGGGTACGGGGTTCCGGATACCATTGTTATCACCGATGACATCGCCAAAACCAGTGTGGGTAAAATCGATAAAAAGGAACTGCGGAAGCAATATATAAAATCGTAACACGATTTTATTTTTAGCTGCTTGCCTGTTCGTACTCCTGCAGCAACGATGTTATCAGAGTTTTTACCGAAATAATTTTGTCTATGCGGTAGGCATTGGTGCCGGCAAATGCAAACCCGTGCTTCAGCTTGCCTTTCTTGGCGCTGATTAAGGCAAAAGAAATGCAGTAGGGGCTGTTTTTGTAATCGCATGTTTTAATGCAGTGATAGGGGCATTTGAACGGCTTGCGAACTCCAAGGTTTACATCGTCGATAAATTTGTTGCGAACCACCCGGCCGGGGAGCCCCACCGGGCTTTTAATCAGCACCAGGTCATCCTCTTCGGCGTCTACAAATGCCTGCTTGAACTCAATGGCGGCGTCGCATTCATGGGTGGCAACAAAACGGGTTCCCATCTGCACACCGGCCGCCCCCATTTTTAAAAACCTATAAATATCCTTTCCGCTGTAGATCCCTCCGGCGGCTATCACCGGAATATCCTTTTGGTGATCTTTTTCAAAAGGCTTAATCGCATCAATAACCTGGGGAACGATTTTTTCCAGGACATAATCAGGATCATTGATCTGTTCCATTTTAAAACCCAGATGCCCGCCGGCCTTGGGTCCTTCCACCACCAGAGCGTCCGGCAGATAATTGAATTTGGAGAGCCATTTCCTGCATATGATTTTGGCAGCCCGGTCCGAAGATACGATAGGGACGAGTTTGGTCTTGGAACCGTTGGTGAGATACTTGGGCAAATCCAGCGGAAGTCCGGCCCCGCAAAAAATAATGTCGATGCCTTCCTCAATCGAGAGTTTCACCATGTCGGCATAATTGGTTAAAGCGACCATGATATTGACGCCGATGATGCCTTGGGTCATTTCACGGGTTTTTCTAATTTCCTTTTTCAGTGCCCTGAGATTGGCTTCAAGACCGTTCGAGTAAAGGTCGGATTCGCTCATGCCGATCATGGCGGTACCGATTACGCCGATGCCGCCTTCTTCGGCAACGGCTGACGCCAGCCCTGAAAGAGAGATTCCTACAGACATTCCGCCCTGAATAATCGGAATCTTGGCAACCAGATCACCTATTTTTAATTTGGTATGTATCATGGGCTCGTTCTTTTAAGTTATTGTGAATTCGTATAAAGCACAATGCTGTTGTTTTTTATTAATGAATATGGTTCCAAAATGACAGAATTGTTTCCGGGTTTTACAAAAGTTTTACATTTCTCGGTTGTACCAAAGCAGGATTGAAAGTCGTTGTGCCACATAAATCACTGTTAGATTGATTAAAATTGTTATATGTGTTTAAAAACTTTTGGACACAAAGCAAAAAAGGGGTATTAGACTCATGGAAACGATTATTGATCGAACAAAATGGTTTTTTCATCCGGTCCTTGTGTTTATTTTTTCTATCCTGGCCCTGGCCCTGTCCTTGATCTTGTACATTCACTGGTATGTGGAAGTCAGCACAGGGTTCAGGGAGGTAGTGACAATCCACAATCTTGATCCCGGCCAGTTTTTGGAATCCGAGACCTGGGTGGTCATTCTAGTTCTTTCGATTCTGGTGGGCATGATTCTGGTGGGGATTTTAATTATCTTTATATATAGTCAAAAAATACAGCAACTATACCGGATGCAGTATAATTTTATCAACAATTTTACCCACGAACTGAAAACTCCCGTTACATCATTGAAGTTGTATCTGGAAACATTTATGAAATACGAACTAAACCGCCGCGACCAAATCAAATACCTGGGTTATATGGTTCAAGATGTGGAGCGGCTTTCGGAGAATATCAACCGTATACTGAACCTTGCCAAGATTGAGAGCAAAAGTTATGGCGGTGAGCTTGTCGAATCGAATCTTGTTGCCGCCGTCGAGCGGTTTATTAAAGACCACAGCCGGTTATTGAAAAATTGTGAAATCAATGTTCACAATCCAAGCGGCCTTAACTTTCCCTATCATGTTAATGAATCTTTATTTGACATGCTTTTAATGAACCTGCTGATCAACGCCCTCAAATATAATGAATCCGAAAAGCCCAAGATTGATATTACCTTTGAGTTACTAAAGTCCAAACTGCATATTCGATTTGCGGACAACGGTATTGGAATTGAAAAGAGAGAAATCAAAAAGATTTTCAAAAAATTTTATCAGACGGGCCGGGTGGATGATATGACCGCTCAAGGCAGCGGACTCGGCCTGCACCTGGTGCGGAGTGTCGCCCGGCTGCACCATGGAAAAGTAGTGGCCCAAAGCAAAGGAAAGGGGCGAGGATCAGAATTTACCTTGACGTTTCCTTACAAGACCTGGGCGTGGATCGGCTTATAAAAAAGGTGCTTATGAAACATTCGGCCAAAAAACGTATTCTGGTTGTTGAAGATGAAAGACATATCGCCGAGGGCCTCGAATTGAACTTGTCGCTTAAGGGATATGATGTAACGATCGCTCCGGATGGGGTTGCGGGCCTTCAAAAATGGAAAGAATGGCAGCCCGACCTGATTGTACTCGATATCATGTTGCCCGGGATGGACGGGTTGTCCGTGCTTCAAAATATCCGTCTTGAGGATGATCGGATTCCGATTCTGATTCTTTCGGCCAAAAGCGATACAGAGGACAAAGTCAAAGGCCTGTCTTGCGGTGTGGACGATTATATTACAAAACCATTCGATCTGGACGAATTTTTACTGCGGGTCGAACGCCTTTTGACCCGCGCATCATGGGCGCGTGCAGAGGGTTATCTCAGTAAAGCCGTACTCTCTTCTCAACCCCGGACTTACGCTTTTGGCGACAACCGCATCGATTTTGAGACTTCCACCGCCTATTGCAAGTGCGGCGAGATACGCCTTACAGACCAGGAAGTCAAGCTGTTGAGGCTGTTTATCGCCAGAAGGGGAAAGCCGCTTGCGCGCGACGAAATACTACAGATAGGCTGGGGATACACCGGGGAGATGACAACCCGTACAGTGGACAATTTCATAGTGCGGTTTAGGAAATATTTTGAGGACAATCCCAAAAAGCCGGCATTTTTTAAAAGTATCAGGTCAATAGGGTACTTATTTGATCATTAGTGTCCATCCAGAAATTAAGAGGTATTATAAAAGGAATGTTTTGATGAGCTTTAATCTTAGTGGTGTTAAACAGGACCTTACAATTGACATCGACTCCGTTGCGGTTCTGATTGTCAATACTCAGAAGGAAAATGGAGAAATACCCTGGTGCCGGGGTGAGAAAACGGATCCCTGGGACCATGTCGAGGCCGCCATGGGCCTCTGTATCGGCGGATATATTAAAGAGGCAAAGCGGGCTTTTGAATGGATGGCTCGCACGCAGCTTGCCGATGGGAGCTGGTATACCTCTTACAGGGACGGTATCCCGGAAGATAAAACCCGGGACACAAACATGTCATCATACATTGCGGTTGGTGTTTTGCACCACTTTCTTGTAACCGGTGATATAACTTTCCTCAAAAAGCTCTGGCCGACCGTTAAAGCGGCTATAAACTTTGCCCTCAGCCTCCAGGCGCCCGGCGGTGAAGTTTACTGGGCCGTCAGCCCCGAAGGTAAAATAGATCCCATGGCGCTTTTAACCGGATCATGTTCCGTTTATATGAGTCTAAAATGCGCTCTGGCCATTGCCCGGCAGTTAGGCCGTCAGATGCCTGCCTGGCGGGACGGACTGATGAAGCTGAGAGATGCCGTCCGGCATAAACCTTATAATTTTAACATGACCAAATCTCGTTATTCCATGGACTGGTTCTATCCGATACTTGCCGGTGTGCTGAGCGGAGAAATGGCCCAGAAGAGGGTCGAAAAGTTTTGGAAAAAATTTGTGATCGACGGCCAGGGAGTTCTATGCGTCTCCGACCGACCCTGGGTCACCGTTGCCGAGACCTGCGAGCTTTCGATAGCGCTGGCCGCCATGGGGAAGCCGGGGCTGGCAGAGACAGTCTTTAACTGGATTCAAAATAAAACCAATACTGATGGATCATACTGGTGCGGCTTTACCTGCCCGGACATGACCATCTGGCCTGAGGATAAAAGTACCTGGACCAATGCCGTTGTTTTGATTGCAGCAGATGTTATCTACGATCTTACACCGGCCAGCCGTCTTTTCAACCATAGTTTTTGGGAAGCTCAAAAGCTTTAACTCTTAAATGTTTGATATGGATTCCAACTCGACCTTGAGGTAGCAACCCTTGAGAAAAGATTACCGCCCTTACTTTATCAAAAAAGCATATCTGGATTTTCAAAAGTTCTATGTCAGACGCTTTTTACGGCCTCAGTTCGAAGTACTTGGAAAAGGCTATGTCTTTATGAAGCCCTGGCATGTGGAGATCTTTGGTGCGCCGGTTGTGCTGGGCAACTATGCCGTTGTGATCGCTACCGGCGACAACAAAGTAAGGCTGTCGGTCTGGCCTAAGCGACAAAACGAAGGACGTATTCAAATCGGCGATTTTAGCCTGATCTGTCCCGGCGTTAGAATCAGTTCGGCTTCTGAGACCGTTATCGGCGACAGCTGCATGATCGCAAGCAAGGTATATATAACCGATTGCGACTGGCATGGCGTTTACAACCGAATTTCCATGGGAAAGACGGCCCCTATAAAGATAAACGATAATGTGTGGATCGGAGATAGCGCCCTTATCTGCAAGGGGGTGACCATCGGTGAGAACAGCGTTATCGGAGCCGGCGCCGTTGTTGTCAATTCGATTCCTGCTCATACCGTCGCGGCCGGTAATCCTGCCAGGGTGGTCAAAGCCCTTGATCCCTCGAAACCATTTACCCCACGAGCCCGCTGGTATTCAGATCCTGCTCGACTTATTAAAGAATTCGATCAGTGGGACAGGGCTATATTGCGGGACAATACGCTTCTGGGCTGGCTGTGGTCTATCGTGTCGCCTTAGTGTCATCCTGCTATCACCGCCGACAAAAAAATGACAAATGCAATTCATTTACTTACCTTGCCTTAACCGTTTTTTTAGCGGCTACCTTATTAAGAAATTGATATAACCCGTTATTAACAAAAGATAATTTAGTTGCTAAAACAGCGCGACTCTAGCGGCATACCATTTTAATATTTTTGATCCTAAAAACAATTAACATATCAAAACGATATCTCCGATCGTTTTTTCTCAGGCCGGCAAATTGATTAGATTGGCACCTTTCTTGCTTTTGTATTAACCAGTTCCCTGACCCGAATTTTGCGTAAAGAATTTAATAGCGGAGTGGCTCTCAGGGTAATAATAGATGCGGCCATGGGAAGTGGAGCAAAGATATTTACGAAAACATCATTCAGAAAGAGAAGAGTGTAAAATGGGAATCTTTACTAAATCTGGTCAATCATCGGTTAATTCTTGCAACACGACTATCATTGCCGCCGGCACAAAAATAAGAGGGGAACTTCAAGTTGGAGGTAGAATGTACGTTGATGGTGAATTTTCAGGACCGATTGATTCGACCAGCATCATCACTGTGGGAAAAAGCGGGTATATCGAGGGTGATGTGGCCGCAGAAAAGCTTATTATCACCGGAGGCTTTTCAGGAACTGCCGATTGCGGGGAGATCCGGATATTAGCAGGCGGAAGAGTGGTCGGCCAGATCACCTGTAAAACATTGATGATCGAAAGGGGAGGGATCTTTAATGGGCAAAGCATAATCAAAAAATCCCCCATAGGAATCAGCGGTCGCTCCCAGGATGAAATTCCCATAAGAACAGCCAACAACACGTCTGACAATGTAACCTGTTTTTCGGAATCCTCAAAGGTAGTCAAGAGCGGAGCTTGAGCATATATTTTTTTGATAGCTCCTTGTAATGCGTTGCTTCATCCCGGCGCCCCCGTTTGCGGCAGCCGGCCGCATAAATCGCACATTTTTCGTTTAAGGCCTGCACGGCTGCATTGAACTGCACCGGTGACAGCAGATTGCTCTCAATAATGTTTATAATGGATTGTATCCTAAATTTATCGAGTCCCGGTAAGCGGGAAAGCTGATCAACATGCCCGCCACGTTTGATAATTAAAGGTGTATCGATCAGGTGTATCGGATACCTGCAGCTTATTCTGAGCCAAAGATCATAATCTTCGCAGGCCGGAAGACTTTCGTCAAACAATCCCACCGTTTCAAAAAGACTGCGCTGCATCATTACTGCCGACGGGCTGACCAGACACAGTTCCAGAGAGGGTTCGAATATCATTCCTGAAACTTTTTTGTGTCGCTTTTTGGGATTGACCCTGACACTGTTTCTGATCCATATTTCTTCGGTCTGGCAAATTAGTGCCTCCGGGTTTAGATTGAAAAACTCTACTTGGTTGGATAATTTTTGCGGCAGCCAGAGATCATCCGAATCCAGAAAAGCGATGAATTGTCCTGATGCCGCCCGAATTCCGGCATTGCGGGCCCTGCTAACTCCCAGATTATTCCGGCGGATGACGGTGACATCGTCCTGGTATGTATTTAGAATTTTGGGCGTGGAGTCAGTCGACCCGTCATCGATAACAATGAGTTCAAAATTCGGGTAATCCTGAGCCAGAACCGAGTCGACAGCCTCTTTGAGCATCGCTGCCCGATTGTAAGTCGGGATGATGACGCTTACCTTTCGGTTTTTGCTTTTTTCCATATCTAATGCGGCCAAATAAATAAATTTATCACGCTTGTCCGCCGAACAAGACTTTGGCAGGCGGGAAAGTACGAAAGTTGAACAAAGAAAAAGCAACCCGACTCGGCGGTCTTCGACCCTGAGCTCAGACCGAAGGGAGCTTGTCGCAGGCTGAACCTGTGAACGCCTACGAAAGGTAACCCTTAACGGGGAACTCTGAACCTGTGAACGCCTTATAAACCCACACCATGGATCTGTGCACCGCAATGGGTGCACAGGCCGTCTTTAATCAGATTTTCCTTGACGTGAAACCCCCAGCGGTCAATGAGGATTTTGCCGCATTGATAACAGAACGTTTTTTCACCGCCCTCGCCCGGCACATTTCCGAGATAAACATATTTCAACCCGGCCTTGATACCGATTTCCCTGGCTGCAATCAGGGTTGCAACCGGCGTGGAAGGACGGTCAGTCAGTTTGTAGGTGGGATGAAACCGGCTGATATGCCATGGTGTTTCGCTGCCCAGATCATCCGCCACAAAAGCTGCCAGGTCTTCAAGCTCCTTTTTATCGTCGTTAAGGCCCGGAATCAACAAAGTGGTGACTTCTACAAAAATTCCTAACGATTTCATAAGTATCAAAGATTCTTTGACATGCTTGAGCCTGGCACCGCAATATGTTTTGTAGAAATCTTCGGTAAAGGCTTTCAGGTCGACATTGGCCGCATCCAGGTAAGGGTTTATCATGTGCAGGGCTTCAGCGGTCATGTATCCGTTTGTAACGAAAATATTTTGGATTCCCTTTGCACTTGCCAGCTTTGCGGTTTCAAAGGCAAACTCAAAGTATACGGTGGGCTCGGTATAGGTATAGGAAATGCTTTGGCAGCCGGCCTGGACGGTTTGATTTACAACTTCTTCCGGTGTGCAGTAATTGCCCATTATCAGCCCTTTTTGTTCGGTGGGCATCTGGGCGATATCCGCATTCTGGCAAAACCGGCACCTGAAGTTGCAGCCCACGGTGGCGACGGAGTAGGAAAGACTCCCCGGATAAAAATGGTATAAGGGCTTTTTTTCAATCGGATCTACGGCCTGAGAGATAAGCCTGCCGTAGACCAGCGTTTTCAAAGTGCCTTCCTGATTTTCGCGAACGTTGCATAGTCCGCGTCTGCCGTCTTTGATGACACAGCGATGGTTGCAAAGATTACATTTTACCTGCTGATTCTCCAGGGGTTCATATAGATAAGCTTCCATTATCCGGACTCCTCATGGGAAACTCGTAGGCGTTCACAGGTTCAGAGTTCACCGTTCAGGGTTACCTTTCGTAGGCGTTCACAGGTTCAAATTTCTGAACCTTTGAACCCTGACCCTCTGAACGGTTACGGCCCATATTTTTTATCCTGCCATAGTGCCGGTCGATGGTTTGGCCTGGACAGGAATTGCCAGGGGGCGGGTTCTAAAGCGGGGAACAAGGGTTACCACCATACCGGCAAAAGCACCGAACGGAAACCTTTGCGCCAGATTAGATTGCTCTATGCGCAGGGCTATCCGGCCGGATGCTGAAGGCAACTGGCAGACCGTTCTCCAGGTAATAGGGGGATCCCCCAAAATGGAGCGAATATTTTTTTTCAGTTCCCAGATACTGAAAAAACGGGCATGGTTATAGATGGTTTCAGTAAACACTCCTTTAACCCGTCGCTGGATCGCTTTGATCGCATAGCGGTTCAGGACCCCTAAAAATATTTTGTCTTTGGCAACTCGGCAGGCCTCTTCCAGCGCCTGGCGATAATCATCAACAAATTCCAGCGTGGTAACAAGGCAGGCATAGTTGAAGGAATTATCGTCAAACGGAAGATCTTCGGCAAACCCGCGATGAAAATCCACGCGGTCGCCTAATTTGTTTTTTGCGATATCAAGCATATATGGAGACGGTTCGAGCCCCGTGGCCTGAAGACCCATTTCTAAGAGAGGCAGCAGGCTCGCACCGGTGCCGCAACCGATATCGAGTACCGTCTCGGCCTTCATCGGCTTGAGAATATCAATCATCAGCCGGCTTTCGAGATCAGCGGCAAATCTGTTGCGGGGCTGGTTAAACCATTCCTCGTAAGCCTTAGCGTCATTAAAATCAAAGACATAACCCATGCATGGTAACTTAGAGAAAAAATGCGATTTTTTCAAGAGGAAAACTAAATAAGCCCGATTTAAGCATATCAATCCGCTTAAGGGCTGGTCCTGCAAGTTTCGTTGAAGGTTGGCAGCAGAAAGCTATTTGCCGAATAATTTCTTTATTTTGTTCCCGACACGCTTGATGCTTTCTTTAATACTATCTGTGGATTTTTGAACCGATTGTTTTTTCTTTGCAGTCTTTTCATTTTTTGTAGCCGTGACTTCTTTATTTATGGCCTCAATAGCAGAGAGACAAGGATTGTCATCACCTGAACTGCCGCTGATCAACGCCGCGGCAATACCGAAAGGACCGAACAACAAGATGCCGCCGATGGCTTTGCCGAGTGTGGTTGCGGTTTCTGTCGGGTCTAAGGTCAAGGAAGGTTCGGCCAGGGTACCCCCCAGCTTAAACGGTTCTGCCAATTCGCCCAGGCTCAAGCTGAGTTTGCCGATACCGCTGAATCCAATACCTTCCTTGGGTACGGGGTGCAGTGAAAAATCAATTTCCTCGGTCTTGAGATTGATTTCTCCTTCGCCGACCACACTCATGAAGCTTGTATCAAAAACCATGGCAGTACTGACTGCCAAGCCTTTTTTTATGTCAAAACGGCTTACAAGACAATTAATTTCTGTATAATCCACTTTTTCCTTCTTTGGAAAGAGCATACGTAAAAGGCTGGCGCTGATGTCGGCACCGAGTAGATTTATATGTTTGTTGTTGATGCGGCCTTGGCTGATTTGGATGCTGGCGGATCCGTCAAGACCGGCCATTAGTGTTGCCACTGATCGGCCCTGCCCCTTGAGGTTGATGTTGGCATTGAGATTGCCCTCAAGCGCATCAGTAATGTTTAGCCCCTTGAGCATGTTCCCGAGGTTCCAATCTTCAACTTTTAGCTGTGTAGTAACCGTTACGATTTTACCCCTTGGCTTGATAGTTAAGCGGCCATTTAATTTGCCGCCGCCGATTGCAGCTTTAATAGGCCCGATTGTCAGGCTTCCGCCCTTCAGAGTGATTTCGGCTGTTAAATGGTTTAAAGCTAATCCGGGCAACAAAAACCGGTCAGCCTGAATCTTGACGGTTCCTTCCGCTTGATTTAGAGCGTCAAGTAACAGCGGCTCGTCGGGGAATATTTTCTTCGATTTTTTGGCCGGTTTATAATGCTTTACTTCCTCGTTGCCTGTTTTTTTATGCTCAGGCAAATACGGCCGCAGGTCGATTTTTTTCGACAAAAGCATTGCCGTTAGCAAAGGTGTCTTTTTAGCAAGATTTATGTCTATGGAGCCGTTAAGGTCGCTGCGGCCGAGTGTGGCCTTGAAATCGGAAAGCCTGTAAGCTTTGAATCCAATATCAGTGGCACGAAAGGCCATCTCAAACGGTTCATTGAGCGGTAATGTTTTCCCGGCAAGTTGAGATAATTTTGTTAGATCCCGGACTTTAATGCTGAAGCCAAGGTCAATGCCGCGTGGAGTCTTGATATCTTTAACCGAACCGTCGAGTGTAACCGTGGCGTCAAAAGCTTTGGCAATTAGGTTAAAAGACCAAGCCTTGTCAGAGTTGACCAACGTTGCCGGGGGGCCGATAGTTCCGGTAACGTCGAAAGGTTGATTGTGGTAGTCTCCATTTATACTGATTTTTACAGGACCGTCGATACCGGCGGCGCTGGCAGTAAGGAGCTTTAACTTTACTTTGTAAATTTTTCCGGATTGTCCGTCACGGTATTCAAAATAGCCGTTTTTAATCTGTATTTGGTTAAAGGTAAATGCAGTAAGTAGTGATATATCTTTTGCTGAAGTTGTTTCTTCTTCTGGCGGCGGAATGGTTTTCTTTGGCGCTTCAAATACAAGGTTGGATTTTCCGTATTTATCTGTCTCAATAAGAATCTCAGGCTCAATTAAAATTAGTCGTTTGACCTCGATGTTTCGTTTTAGCAGCGGGAGCAAAGCGACCTGGACTTCGAAATGCCTGATTTTAAAAAGATCCTTTCGAGTTCCCCAGGGCGCATTCTGGAACTTAATGTCGGTTAATACTAACGCAGGTATTAAGCCAAGTTTGAGTTTGATGTCTCCGTTGATGGTCAGCTCACGACCTGTAGCATTCCAGACAGCTTTGGCAATCGGTGGTTTAAGATCGTTGTAATCATAGCTTGACAAAATAACATAGACCGTGACAATCAATCCAACAATCAGTACGACTCCGGTCACCAGGAGCCATTTTAATTTAGCTTTTGACTCAATTTTCAAAGCCTCATAACCAAGTGGGGGGTGTTATTGCGGTTTCCTTATCGATAACTAGTTAAGAATATAGTTTGCAGGATTAACCGGAATCCCGTTGATGTAAACCTCATAATGGACATGCGGCCCTGTGCTACGCCCTGAAACACCAACATTTGCAATAATATCACCCCGTTTTATGGCTTCACCGCTCTTTTTTAATATTTTTTTAAGATGCCCGTAGCGGGTGACGATTCCATGGCCGTGATCAATCGCAACTAGCTTGCCCAACAATCCCTTGGTACCTGTAAAGCTAACAATGCCATCAGCCGTGGCAATAACGGCTGTTGCCATACGGGTAGCAATATCCAGCCCTTTATGGAATTCACGCAGTCCGGTAAAAGGTGATTTGCGGTAACCGAATCCGGAAGTTGTCCATCCGCTGGTAGGACGAATTGCCGGCGTAGAGGATAATAGATTGCGCTGATCTTGCAGAAAATTAAAAAGAGATTCAAACCCTTCTTGCTGCTTGCTGGATGCCAGGTCGAGCTGCCTGGTCTGCGCATGCATTTCGCGCATTAAGCTGTTATGTTTTTCAGTCAGCGGAACTTTGGTATCAAGATCATCGGGAATTGAACCACCGACACCAAAAAAGCTGTCCTGATCAGTTGCTTTTTCAATATTGGCAATAATGCGTATCTTTTTTTCGAAATCGTTCAAGGCAATCAGCTTGGATTTTAAGGCCGTGATCTCATCGGCAAACTTTTGAACCTGTTTGCGCTGGCCGGCAATCTCCTCCGCTTGGTGAGAAATTTTGATTTGCAGCTCCCGACGGCCGGGAAAAGTTTTCTTAAGGCTGGAATAATCGTAAATTACATAGGTTAATAAAACCAGGCCGGTCGCAAATAAAACTCCTAAAAAACGGAGCAGTGCCAGGGAGAATGTTGCCTGCTTAGTGGCGCCTGTATTGCTTAAAATTAAAAAGGATATTTTGTTGCTCATTATAATTGATAGTTCCGTGAAAAGTTAAACGTGAAAAGCCTATATGTTGTAACATTGCAAATAATATGCAAGAAGTATGCAAAAGTTAAAAATCCATCCATAAAAAATATTAAATGATAATATTACAGCTACTTATCTTAGATATTCGAATCGCTAAACCACACAGTGCGGCGACATGAAATTGTCGTTTATGCTGAAATTTATTCCATTTTTAGCGAGTTCTCGCTTTGAATTTTGTAAAGTATTACACTCTTTTGGAGTATTGGCGTACAGCAAAGCATCGGAAACAATGATCAGTCTGATCACAAAATATTGAATGTCCGGTTTCAATTCAGACCAACCTGTGAGGAGTATGATTGGTTGAGATAACGATTATGATATCGTATAAGAAATAACAAATAAAGATCATCGATTCTCAGCAACTTGCCAACCTCGAATGGCTAAAAGGGTAGACATTTTATCAAAATAAAAAGGGCATTCCTTTATAATTCGATGGAACGCCCTTTTTTAAAACTCAGAAATGGTAAGCTAAACCACAGTGACATTTACTGCAGCAGGACCTTTTTGTCCTTGCTCTATGTCAAAAGTAACGCTGTCGCCTTCATTGAGGGATTTAAAACCTTCTGCATTGATTCCTGAATGATGAACAAATACATCCGGACCGTCTTCCTGCTCAATAAAGCCATAACCTTTGCTGCTATTAAACCATTTTACAATTCCATTCGCCATAGTGACACACTCCTTTCAAAAAATTTTCATAGTTCCAAACTGCAGGTTGTCACTTTGACAAATGGATCTTACCTTCAGAACGAAACCGGCCCGTCAATTAAGAACGGATCTTTATTGATTGGACAAATGATAACCTTTCTTTGGGACGAAAGCAAGCTAAGCATCGATTTTTAAAAAAAACGGAAGATTTGGATTATTTCACATCCACTAAGGTTGAGCCCATCGCCAGAAATATCTTTGATAGTTCCGCAAAAAGTTAAACGTGAAAAGTCTGTATGTTGTGTAATTTTACTTCCCAATGTACCAAATGTAGTCGTTTTACCTTTCACGTTTCACTTTTTACGAATTCATCATCTTTACATCCATATATATTTTTATCGTTTCATTTGGCAATCATTTTATGGATGTTGCAGCAATGCCGGCCTTTTTGCCAAAAATAAAAAATTTATCTTCAGAGACCTGTTTGACAAGGCCGTTTCGATCTGTTATACAGCGCAAGTCCCAAATAAAGGCGGTGGGACTCTACACCACCCGCATGGTGACCCCTTAATCGGGTCATAATGCCGTTGTGCTTATCTGCTTCGTTTCCCCAGGCCAACTACCCCAGAGTCAGATGCTGTCCAAGTTCATCTGCCAGCCGAATCTCGGATTGTGGGTTTGATACACGGACAAGAAACGTTTTAAAACCATACAATGTTGCTCCGGGAAAAGATTTTTTGCCGTTTGAATATGAGACCTGTTCGCCCAAAGTTGTTTGTTCGGCGATCTCAAGTCTACGATTTGGGGAATGGAAAATTAAGGAAAGAAAACCCGGGATGGATAAAAATACAGACCCTGAACTAATATATTTTAACAAAACAGGCTTTTTCCAAGAAAAAGATGCGGCCATGAATCATCTGCGGGATGCTGATGAGCTTTTAACGTCGGCAGGCGTGGATTACTGCCTGATGTTCGGGACCCTGTTGGGACTGCTTCGTCATGGGGATTTCATCCCATGGGACGATGATCTGGATATTATTATCTTTGACATAAAAAAATTTGAAACGCGGTGTATAGAGAAATTCGAAGAGAGAGGATATACGGTCTTGCAAGATATTCGCAGGATAAGTCCTTTTAAAATGGTGCCGTTGCTTAAGTTAAAAACACGGTGTGGATACCGTATCTATTCAAAAAACGGGAACAGTATCCCAGGGGTTTCCTGGAAATTCCCATGGCTTGGAGTATGGGAGCCTGTTTTTAATAAAAAAAAGGCAATGACACTCCCACCGGAGAAGTTCGTCTATAATATCGAAGATTTTTTTCCATTACAGAGAAAATCATTTAAAGGGTTCTCCGTTATGGTCCCTCAAAATCCCGCAAAGATACTGAATGAATATTTCGGTACAAACGACTGGATGGAATATTGCATTCCCTCCACTCTTGATCACAGGCAATACAGACCTACCGGATTTCCAGCTGTCAAAAAGCCATTACAAGCGGTCATGGCGTACTTAGAGCCATAGTGCGGTTTCTTAAGGAGCCGTATCATCAGTCAAATCCGGGCTGACATAATAGAAATGCCCCCACTCGATACCGGACTTGTGAAAACTAAAATAAAGGAGAATAAGGAGGACAAGATGAAATGAAAAAAACGACACAATTGAAAACCATGCTTGATAGTCTTGAACTGGAATTTCTGATGGAAGCCCATAATGGTTTATCGGCCCGCATCGTTGAGCAGTCAGGCTTCAAAGGTATATGGGCCAGCGGATTTGCAATAAGCGCATCGCTTGGTGTGCGCGACAATAATGAAGCCAGCTGGACCCAGGTGCTTGAAGTGGCAGAATTCATGAGTGATTGCACTGCTATCCCCGTTCTGCTGGACGGTGATACGGGCTATGGTAACTTCAACAACCTGCGGCGCCTCGTCCGGAAGCTTGAACAGCGGGATATTGCCGGCGTCTGCATTGAAGATAAGCTTTTTCCCAAAACCAACAGCTTTCTCAGTGAACGCCAGCCGCTGGCCGGTATTGATGAGTTTTGCGGCAAAATAAAAGCAGGTAAAGACACCCAGCGAGATGATGACTTCTGTATCATAGCCCGGACGGAGGCCTTTATTGCCGGGTGGGGACTGGAAGAGGTGCTGAAACGCGCCATGGCCTACCACCAGGCCGGTGCTGATGCAGTGCTTATACATAGTAAAATAGACTCCTGTGCAGAGATCGAGTCATTCATGAGAGCGTGGGGCAACCGCGGGCCGGTGATGATTGTTCCGACAAAGTATTACAAAACTCCGACACAAACATTCAGAGACCTTGGTATCGGTCTGGTAATATGGGCAAACCATCTTATGAGATCGGCCATAAGTGCAATGCGGCAAACAGCTATGCAGATATACGATTTGCAGTCCTTACATGCGGTGGAAGATCGCATCGCCACCCTGGCCGAAGTCTTTGAATTACAGAACGCAGACGAGTTGCAGCAGGCCGAAAAGAGATACCTCCCTCCAATCGCAGGCAATTAAAAATGATCAGCGCCCAGGATTTTTTACATGCATGTTTGGAGCGGGGCTTTAGCTTTTATACAGGCACTCCATGTTCATATCTTAAACCGATTATTAACTATGTCATTGATAACAAAGAATTTAGTTGTATCAATGCTACCAACGAAGGGGATGCCGTCGCCTTGGCCTGCGGCGCCGTCATGGCCGGCAAGAGAAGCGTTGTCATGTTCCAGAATTCCGGACTTGGTAACGCCTTAAACCCGTTAACATCTTTAAATTATACATTCAAGATTCCGCTGTTACTTATTGTTACCCTGCGCGGTGAACCTGCCGGCCCCAAAGATGAACCGCAGCATGAACTCATGGGGGAAATTACAACGGCTTTGCTGGAAAGCATACGAATCGGCTGGTCATATTTTCCAGACTCAAGCGACAAAATTTTGGCAGCTCTTGAACATGCAGATGCATTCATGACAGAAGAACGGCTTCCTTTTGCATTTGTCATGCGCAAAGGCGCTGTCGAACCTTATAAACTGAACTCATTCGATAAAACCAGATCAATACATCATACTGTTTCCCATGAAGAAAACTTTTGCCTCCCGTACAATAAAAGGCCGACCCGCAACCAAGCACTAATAGTTATCCAATCAATTTCAGGTAAAGGAACTGCAGTCATTGCAACAACAGGTTTCAGCGGGCGTGAAATGTATATGCTCGATGACCGCAACAACCAGCTTTACATGGTCGGTTCCATGGGGTGCGCGCTTTCTATTGGGACCGGTATCGCTCTTCACAAACCGGGGCTAAAGGTGATTGTGGTTGACGGCGATGGAGCATTGCTTATGAGAACAGGCGCCATGGCAACAACGTGCTCTTGCGCGCCGCACAATTTAATTCACATTCTTCTCGATAATGAGATACACGAATCAACCGGCGGCCAGAGGACTCTATCCGCTAATGTCTCCTTTGCGGTAATCGCGAAGGGTTTTGGATACACGCATGTATTGTCCACCGATATGCTCGCTGAATTTAAAAGCTGCCTGACGCAGGCAATGGAGCAGAATGGGCCTGTCTTTATACATCTCAAAACACGCCCGGGTGTTCCGGCAGGTTTAGGCCGGCCGTCGGTTAAACCGGTACAGGTCAAAGAGCGATTCATGCAATACCTCGGAAATTTTCAGTAAAAGGAGTAATATGTTTAACGTTCGACAAGCGGTGATATTAGGGGCCGGGCTCGGGTCCCGTCTCAGAGGCACACTCGATGACCGCCCCAAAGGATTTTTAAAATTGGGAAACAGACCGATTGCCGAGGAATCGATTGCCAAACTTGTTCGCACCGGAATAACCGATATTGTGATTGTAACCGGCTATTGCCATCAGTTCTATGATCAACTTTCTGAAAAATACCCCTTTGTCCGTACGATACTGAACCCGGATTTTGCAACAACCGGCAGTATGCTGTCTCTTTATACCGCCTCTCAGTATGTCAATAGTGATTTTTTGCTTTTAGAATCCGACCTGGTTTATGAGTACAATGCCCTGCAAACACTCCAGAATTTTCCTAAGGATAATTGCATATTACTCTCCGGTAAAACCGGAGCGGGTGATGAAGTCTACGTTGGTGTCAGCGATGACAGAGTCGTTAACATGTCAAAATGCCGTGATGATATTAAATGCCTGGGAGGCGAGCTGGTAGGGATCTCAAAAATCTCGCTGGAACTATATAAGCACATGACGGATCTTGCCCCCGAAAAATGTAAGCATAACAGTCAATATCAGTACGAAGATGGCCTTGTCGACGTCAGTGATAAGATTGCCATCCATTACCAGTGCATAGAAAATCTGGCATGGATAGAGATAGATGATGAAACTCATCTAAGTAAAGCCCGTGAAAAGATCTACCCTTTAATTGAACAAAGAGACTCAGAAATAATTGTCTCGAAAAGAGTCGAAAGACACGTTTTGCTCAACCCGGGGCCTGCCACCACCACCGATACGGTTAAACATGCCATGGTTGTTAATGATATCTGCCCTAGAGAAAAAGAATTTGGAGACCTTGTGGAAAGTGTCAGACAGGACCTGGTCAGGGTTGTTCATGGGACCGGGGTGTATGAAGCCGTGCTTTTTGCTTCATCCGGCACCGGTGCGGTTGAAGCCTGTTTGAGTTCGGTTGTCCCGCATGACAAAGCGGTGCTTATCATCAGCAACGGCGCCTACGGCAAACGGATGCAGCAAATATGTGACGGTTACGGCATATCCCACATCGATTGCAATATAGACTGGGGTAAACCGGTCGATTGCAGCCAGGTTGAAACATTGCTGGAACAGTACCAACAGGATATCTCCCATATTGCCCTGGTTCATCACGAGACAACCGTGGGAATTTTAAATGATATAACCACAATTTCCCGTACGGCCGTAGGATTTGGCGTTGAAGTAATTGTAGATGCCATGTCATCGTATGCCGGTATTCCGATCGATATTAAGGATTCCGGAATTCATTATCTTACGGCCTCGGCAAATAAATGTATCCAGGGAATGGCAGGGCTCAGCTTTGTAATCTGTAAAAAAGAGTCCCTTGAAAAAACAAAGGAGATCAAACCGCGGAATTTCTATTTTAATCTTTATCAGAACTACTCCTTTTTTACCCAAAAGCATGAAATGCAGTTCACACCGCCGGTCCAGATTTTTTATGCCCTGAGACAGGCGCTCAACGAATATTTTCTGGAAACAGAGCAGAACCGGGGAAAAAGGTATGCCGAAATGTATGAAGTTCTTGAAAATGGCCTGCAAAAGCTTGGTTTCCGGTTTCTCGTCGAGAAAAAATATCGTGCCAAGATACTGACGGCAATTATCGAGCCTGAAGATGAAAATTACTGTTTCTCTGAAATGCATGATTTGCTTTATAAGCAGGGTTTTACGATATATCCCGGTAAGGGCGCAATGCAGAACACTTTTCGCCTGGCAAACATGGGTGCCATTACAAAGCATGACATTACAAAATTCCTCGGTTATCTTGAAGAGTATGTGGTTAAGAAAGATATAAAGCTCACGAGCAACTAAAGTATAATTGAGAGACTTCAACTTTTTTAATGTGAGGTGCTATTGGGAAACCAAGGTAAAACAGTAGGCTTGAATGAACCTGGTGATCCCGAGTATGATACTAAATATCCGAAACTCGCGAAAAAAGCGAGTGACGGCACTTACTGTTATCTGGTCCAGCGTCGATTCTCCGCCTACATAACCGGCTTTTGTGTGCGTAAAGGGATTTCCGCTAATGCGGTAACCTGTATTGATTTCATTCTTGCTCTCTTGGCCGCTCTGTTTTTATACTGGGGATATTCTATCACCGCCGTGGTGTTTATTCAGCTCTTCGGCATCTGGTCCTGCGTGGACGGAGAAATTGCGCGCCTCACAAGCAGTACAAGCAGGCTTGGTGATTTTTATGATACCATGGTCGACCGAACAGCCGAATTCCTTATTGTGGGTGCCCTCATGCTTTCAATGCATAAAGCATGGCCTGATATCTCATGGGGAGCCATTTTCTTTGCTTATATGGGTTCAGTATTTCTTATTACAGCATCATCGGAAAAGTTTCGTTCCGTATTTAATCAAAATTATCCAAAAAACAGGGCCGAACCGTTTTTCTGCTGGCTTTGCGCCGGCAGTGACACCCGACTGTTTTATCTTTCTCTCGGTATTATTGCCTATGCCGTAAGCGGTTATGCTGCCATTGTTCAATGGCTGATAATTATCCAGTCCGTTTTGCTTGGTTTTAATTTTATGTTTCGGTTATGGAAAATATCAAACTTATAAAAGCGCATAAACAAATATCTGAGTGAATTCAGCTATGCCGAACAGTCAAACTTATAGCTCATTACAGGAATTCCTCGACCGTTTGCAGGAGAACTGTCTGCTCCTGGCACGGCATGGCGAAAGCGACTGGAATTCCATTGACCTTATTCAGGGACAGCAGGACAGACCGCTCAACCCTGCAGGATACACGCAAAGGAAAAACCTTTTCTTCCTGTTGCAGCCGGTTACTCTTGTCCGAATTTTTACAAGTACGCTTCAACGAACTATCCAGACCGCACAGCCCATAAGTGAGGGAAAAAAAATTCCCATAGAGAGAATGCCGGAGCTTGATGAGGCAAAACTTGGTGTTTTAGAAGGCAAAAATAAGACTTTTTTTTCTGATGATTTTTATAAAAAGATGTATCAGTCATTTTTAGATGATGAAATAAACGTGATGCTTCCGGGAGGTGGAGAAAATCTCAAAATGGTTGATATGCGGATTGCGCAACCGGTTACCATGTTTCTGGATGCAGTCGCGAGTTCAGGCCATACGCTGGTTGTCGGACACCGTAACGTTAATAAAATGATTATGAGAAATCTTCTGGGGCTCTCCTTTGAGGAAGGATATCAGGTTGAACATAAGCATAATTGCCTGTATGTTTATGCACCGAAAATACGGCAAATCTTTTTTACAAGAATTGGCAATCCTGGTACTATTATTGAAATTGAGCCGGGCTATAAAAAAATCGATTCGACCTAAGGGCTCGCGCAAAAATAACTTCACATTTTTACATCTCAGCTTCGGCCCATCTTTGGCTGATACCTCACTCGCAAAATCCGCGAAATAGCTAGCTATTCCTGTAGTTTTGCTCTCTCGGATCAGCCAAATCTGAACCAAATCTGAGCGCCAATTCTGCGAAGTTATTTTTGCGCGAACCCTAAGTGTTGAAGAAGGTATAATTTTTTACGAGGTCATCAAATCAGGTTTAGAAACATTTTAAATCAGCAAAGCACATTAATTTTTTTTACATGAGGTAGCAGCTTGTGAATCGGTTTAATAAGTATCTGGCTTTATGGATTATTATTCCAGTATTAGTAATTGTTCTCTATACTTTTT
>NZ_JAZFTO010000300.1:0-5293 GCF_036446775.1 Candidatus Desulfatibia sp. | reverse complement strand
CCTTTGAGGCCTAATCTTTCATCGATGGTGACATAGGCATAAAGAGCTGCAAAGACCGGTTCCATGCAGAAAATCAATGCTGTATGAGTGGGGCTGGTAATGCGCTGCATAGAAGTTTGAACCAAAAAGGCAAAGATGGTTGCAAAGAAAACACAGATAATTAACGGCCAGAGAATTTCCGGATGCCATACAAGAATATGGTCTCCCTGCCAGAGTGCAATCATCACGCTTAACAGTGCCACCGTGCCTATTTGAACAGTTGTCAGCCAATATATATCATTATGGCGCGCATATCTTCCGGTATAAATAATATGAAACGCCACAAAAACAGCACAGATGCCTCCCAAAAAATCCCCCACGTTCAACTTCAATCCTTGGGTTGTGCAAAGAAAAAACATGCCAAAGGCTGCCACCAAAACTCCCCATTTCATGTGCATTGTAATCAGATGGCCGAACAAGAATCCGCCGATAAGCGGCACAAAAACCACATTTAGTCCGGTCAAAAAGGCAGTGTTGGAAGCGGTCGTATAAACAAGGGCCAGGGTCTGAAAGGTGTATCCGCCAAAAAGAAGCGACCCCAGGATGATGCCGTGTTTTAATGCGGCCGGCTTAAATTTACGTCTTGACAGCAGACAGATTGCAAGCAGGATGGCAAAAGCTAATATAAAACGCTGAGAAAGGAATAAAAAGACACCTACCTGTTCAACGGCCTCTTTGACGACAGCAAAAGTGATCCCCCAAAAAAAAGTGGTAACAAGCAGCAGAAAATTGGCGCCCAGGCTTTTTGTATCTATTCGTTTAATTTCCAATTTAATCATTATTTCAAGAAATTATCTTTTTACATGATAAAAAAGAGGTACATATATCCGCTGTTATTGTAAAACGCAATCAAAATCGGATAAATATCATATACTTTTAATTAATCCAATATTCTTTAAATACCTTATCATTTTACTTGACCAGGCACCTTGTTGTTATCTATTAATTACAACAGATAGAATTATTTGTCTAAAATCCTTTAAATTGGCCTTGTCAATGAACTCTCCCAAAAAAAACGGGTCGAAGCAGTTGAAATAAAGTGCCCAAGATGTAATCGTACAGAAATCCTTTATCTGCCTGAAGAAACTATGCCCAAATGCCGGCAATGCCGGGTTGGTATGGTTATCAAGGAACTTTTAAAAGAGGGGAAATCTTGTTAGGCAATGTGTGTACCAACCAATTTTAAACTTAATTAACGTAGGAGGTTTGAGATGAAAAAACAATTGAAGTTTTTGGGTATTTTTTTGGGGCTTTTTTTACTAACATTTCTTTTTGTGAGCTGTGGACAAGAACAACCGAAGCAAGAGAAAGTAAATGTCCGAATGGACCTTGTAAAACAATCTACGCTTGAGAGCATCCTCAAAAAAGGCGAACTCAGAGTTGGTTTTGAAGCCGGATACATGCCTTTTGAAATGACCGATAAAAAAGGTAACTTTGTCGGTTTTGACATGGATATGGCCAAAGAAATGGCCAAGGCCATGGGGGTCAAATTCGTGCCGGTAAACACCGCCTGGGATGGTATCATTCCGGCCCTGATCACCGACAAATTCGACATTATTATGAGCGGCATGACCACTACCCAGGAACGCAATCTAAAGATTAATTTTGTCGATCCTTATATTATCGTCGGCCAGACCATATTAATCAATAAAGAACATGAAAACTACATTAAATCTTACAAAGATCTCAACAATTCCCAATATACCGTAACCTCTAAACTGGGAACGACCGGAGAGCAGGCTGTTAAGAGAATGATTCCCAAGGCTAATTACAAGTCCTTTGAAACCGAACCAGAGGCCGCGCTTGAAGTTGTCAACGGCAAAGCCGACGCCTTTGTCTATGATCTCCCATACAATGTAGTATTTATGGCCCAGCAGGGAGCGGGCAAACTGACTTTTCTTGACCAGCCTTTTACCTGGGAGCCGCTGGCCTGGGCAGTCAGAAAAGGCGACCCTGATTTTATGAACTGGCTTAACAATTTTCTAAAGCAGGCAAAAAATGACGGGCGCTATGACCGGATTTATAACAAGTGGATCAAAAGCACAGGCTGGATAAAGGACGTGCAGGAGTAATGGTCCTTGATCATTCAAAAAAACAAGCCGGACAAGCTGTTAGAAACAGGCTTGTCCGGCTTGTTTTTTCAACAATTGATATGAATATCTTGAGTAAATCAAATGAATCCTGATGCAAATCTTCTCCGGTTTAAAAAAAGTCGTACCTACTATTTATCGGCATGTGCTTTTTTTCTGATTATTGTTGGAGTTGTACTGGCCTTATATTATTCTGCCATGAGTATCGATTATGTTTGGCGCTGGTATAGAATCCCCCAGTATTTTATCTATCTGGACAAGGTTGAAATCAGAGCGGAGATAGAGGGAGAGGTCGACAGTATAACCACAAAAGATGCCAAGGTAGTTATAGTTGTTAAAGGGCTGGATGAATCTGAATCTTACAGCGTTCCAACGGGAAGTGTCAGTGTTGAAGAAAGCGACTTTATTTATTTCGGGGATGTACTGGCCCAATACGAAAAATGGCGCGTGGGCATTCTAATAATGGGACTCTGGCTCACACTAAAAGTGAGCTTCGTTGCAATTATTTTTGGAATCTTCATCGGTCTTTTTGCCGGCCTGGCCCGCATTTCATCCAATCCGGCCTTAAAATGGTCGGCGATAACCTATATTGAACTAATCCGAGGCTCCCCTTTGCTGGTCCAGATTTTTATCTGGTATTTTGTTCTGGGCACGCTTATTAACAACCTGCTTGCAAAACAAGGATTTTGGCAGATTCCACCCATCTGGTTCGGGGTGGCGGCGCTGGCCAGTTTTTCGGGAGCATATGTGGCTGAAATGGTAAGAGCGGGGATACAGTCCATACATCGCGGTCAGACAGAGGCTTCCCGCTCCCTGGGCATGACCTATGTCCAGTCCATGATGCATGTCATTCTTCCCCAGGCCCTGCGACGCATCATTCCACCCCTTGCCGGTCAATTTATCAGCCTTATCAAAGACTCCTCCCTGCTTGGTATTATCGCTATCCGCGAATTAACAAAGGCCACCCGGGAAGTCGTTACGACAAGCCTGCAGCCTTTTGAGCTCTGGTTTGTATGTGCGCTTTTGTATCTGGTATTAACTTTTTCTCTTTCCATGCTTTTACAGTATGTGGAAAGGAGGACCTTAGCCCAGTGATTGAAGTCAAAAATGTTTTTAAAACCTTTTTCGTCACTCACGAAGTACGGGCTCTTGTGGATGTATCAACCAAAATTGCAGCCGCAGAAGTTATCGTTGTCATCGGCCCATCCGGCTCCGGGAAAAGCACTTTACTGCGATGTATTAACAAGCTGGAAACAGCAAACAAGGGTCGTATTTATATTGACGGTGTTGATATCCTCGATCCCAAAACAGATATAAATAAGGTAAGGGCTGAGGTCGGGATGGTTTTTCAATCCTTCAACCTTTTTCCCCATAAAACAGTTTTTGAAAACATTACCCTGGCGCAGACAGTGGTTCGTAAAAGATCTAAAGAAGAAGCTGCTGCAAAAGCCGTGGCACTGCTGGAAAAGGTGGGAATTCCGGAAAAGGCCGATGTTTATCCGGACCAGCTTTCCGGCGGCCAGCAACAGCGAGTTGCCATTGCCCGGGCCCTGGCCATGGATCCAAAGGTCATGCTGTTTGATGAGCCTACCTCGGCGCTGGATCCCGAAATGATCGGCGAAGTGCTGGACGTAATGAAAAATCTGGCAAGAGAAGGGATGACAATGGTGGTTGTTACCCATGAAATGGGTTTCGCCCGGGAAGTAGCAGATCGCGTTATTTTCATGGATGAAGGCGCCATCGTGGAAGTCGGAACACCGGAACATTTCTTTACCAACCCCACCCATGACAGAACCAAGCTGTTCTTGAGCCAGATTCTTAGACCCTAAAACTGATAAATTTGAAAAAAGTGAAACGTGAAATGTAAAACGACTACATTTAGTACATTAAGAGGCAATATTACACAACATATAGACTTTTCACGTTTAACTTTTTACTTTTTACGGAACTATCAAAACTGCATACACAAAAACAAAAGAGAATATGACAATTCACTACTCCGTTATTATTCCGGCATATAACGAAAAACAATGGTTGCCACGTACCCTTACAGCGCTAAGAGAAGCCATGGAACCGCTGTCTTTGCAAGGAGAGGTCATTGTCGTCGATAACAATTCCACCGACCGAACTCCTCAGATTGCCCGGGAAGAAAACGCGCGGGTCGTGTTTGAACCGGTCAACCAGATCTCCAGGGCACGTAATACCGGTGCCAGGGTTGCGCAAGGCCGCTATTTGATCTTTTTAGATGCAGATACCATCGTTTCGTCGGCTCTGCTGCAAACCGCACTGGATAATCTCTCCGGCGGTTGGTGCTGCGGCGGGGGGAGTTTGGTGGATTTGGACAAACCGGTGCGGCCTTTGGCCCGCAAGTCTTTGGATCTGTGGAATTGGGTTTCTTTGAAATTCGGTTTTGCGGCCGGATGTTTCATCTATTGCCTGCGGGAAGGATTCGAAGCTGTCGGCGGATTCAGCCAGAAGGTTTACGCCAGCGAGGAAATCTGGTTCTCCAGCAGGCTGCAATCATGGGGTAACCTGAAACAAAAGGCCTTTCATATGATTATTTCCCCCCGGGTTATAACTTCCAGCCGCAAGTTGGAGTGGTATTCCCCGCTGCAATTGGGGCTTACAGTTTTGATGACAATGATTTTTCCTTTTTCATTGCGGTTTCGGAACGCTTGCTTGCTTTGGTACTGGCGACCAAATAAGCCATAATTTGAGACCTTTGAAAAACGAAATATCCAGCGCGGTTCGGCAACAGAGGCCTTAAAAAAGGTTTCAGGAAAGGTATATTAATCTTTCCCTATCATCACCTTGTCTAACCCCTGAAAAGATCTCAACAGTAATTTTCGACATGGAAAATTATCCTCAAAAACTCAATTTAATTTATATATCCTTGAATTTTCAATATATTGTTGACAAACTGTGTAAAATAAGATAGTTATTAATATCATGCTTTGATGTATTGTATAACTATCAATTTTCATTAGGAAAAAAAACTATGCGCAACATTTTAGTGATCGACAATGAAGAATCCATTTTACTCATGCTCGCAACGGCGTTAGCAAAATGCGGCTTCAATGTTGAGATAGCAGTAGATGGTACGGAAGGAATAAAAAAGTTTGATGAAGGCCATTTTGACTTGGTTATTACGGATATTCTAATGC
>NZ_JAZFTO010000299.1:0-2986 GCF_036446775.1 Candidatus Desulfatibia sp. | reverse complement strand
ATCCAATGCGTATATTTTAATAGCAGAGGGTTGATCTCCTTGATAACGGCCGTCGCGCTCTCCGAGGCGTAGGCTCTATGTCTCTACGAGCCGGAGGCCAGGGCGGGCTTGAACGCTGAACCGCTGAACCCAGGTTAATATATAAATGCGCAGACACATTCTTGACAGTCCGGCTTCGTATTATGCAACCTTTTTTGTTGCCCGTTACCTGCCTGTCAACCTTTCCCGCTGGTTGGCAAAAGTGGTGGCTCTGATTATTTATGTTTTTTCAAAAAAAGATCGTGAGGGCCTGGCAATCAATCTTTCCACAGCCTTGGATAGACCTGTTGACGACCCCGCTGTTAGAAGAACAGTTCGGCAGGTATTTTTAAACTATGGCCGCTATATGGTCGATTTTTTTTTATTGCCCCAACTCCCACCTGAAAAAATTAAAAACTATTTTGCTGATATCAAAGGTGAAGAAATTCTGCAAAGTGCGCTGGCTAAAGGGAAAGGTGCTATTTTGCTGTCGGCCCATGTCGGCAATTGGGAAATCGGCGGGAGCATGCTGCGGATGTTAAATTACCCTCTGACCGTGGTTGTAATTGCACATAACACGGCGGCCACAAATGCTCTGGTCAACCGACTCCGGCAGGATAAAGGCATCAGTGTGATTGAGGCCGGCCAATCACCTTTTTCAGTGATCGAAGTCCTGGGCCATCTGCGAAAAAACAGAATTGTGGCTATGAACGGAGATCGTGATTATTTCGGTACGGGCTGTCAGGTTAGCTTTTTGGGCAAACATTTGAACCTTCCGGTGGGACCGGTTGTGCTGGCCATGAATTCAGGAGCAGCCCTGATCCCCGCTTTTGTTTTAAAACAAGCGGATGGAAGATATTTCGGTGTGCTTGAGAAGGCCATACCGGTTATTTTAGAAGGGACGCGTGATGAAGCTATTGCCAAGAACCTGGAGATGACCGCCCGGATATTTGAAAAATATATTCGCAGTTATCCTGACCAATGGTATTGTCCTGATCCCCTTGCAAATTCCCTTAATCAAAAGACGGCATGATGAAACTCCTGTTGATAGCTCCCAAGTGGCCTGAAAACAGCCTTTGGGGGCAAATATATTTTCGCTTCCCTTACCTGGCTTTGACAAATCTGGCTGCCCTGGCAGGCGACGGCTGGGAAATATCCATAATAGATGAAAACGTTGAGGCTATTAACTTTTCTTTATTGCCGGATTTGGCGGCAATTTCCATAATGACCCCGTTGGCTCAAAGAGGGTATGAAATTGCAGCTTCATTCAGAGAAAAAGGGGTGCCGGTTGTGTTGGGCGGCATGCATCCCACCATGATGAATGCTGAAGCCAAGATTTATGCTGATGCTGTAGTCTCGGGGGAAGCAGAGGAAGTGTGGCCTCAGGTTTTGGATGATTTTAAACAGGGAGATTTGAAACCGTTTTATAAATCTGCGAATTTGTTCAGTCTCGACGGTCTAAGAATGCCCCGAAGAGATCTTCTGAATCGCAAGGCTTATTTTTTTGTTAATACCATACAGACGACCCGCGGCTGCCCCTTTGACTGTGCTTTTTGTGCAGTTACGACCTTTTACGGACGATCTTACCGCATACGGCCGGTAGAGGAAATTATCAACGAGATCGGCCAAATGGAACCCGGTTTTCTGTTCTTTGTTGACGACAATATTGTGGGATCTCCCAAGTATGCGAAAAAACTTTTCAGGGCTCTTATCCCTTTCAAAGTCAAATGGTTCAGCCAATCCTCTCTGAGCATTGTAAAAGATACGGAACTTTTAGATCTGGCGCGACAAAGCGGTTGCAAAGGGCTTTTTATCGGTTTTGAATCCTTGTCTCAGGAAACTATAAAAGCCATGGGAAAATCAATTAACCGTGTGGCTGAATATAAAGAAGCCATCCGGAAGATTCATGACTACGGCATCGGAATCCAGGGCTCGTTTATTTTTGGTACGGATTACGATGATGAATCTGTATTTTCGGATGTGCTGCGTTTCGTTGAAAGAACGCATCTTGAAGCGGTGATTTTTTCGATCCTGACTCCTTTTCCGGGGACGCGCGTCTATCAAACCATGCTGAAGGAAAACAGGATACTGCATACTGACTGGGAAAAATATGATATGAATCATGTGGTGTATCAACCCAAAAAAATGACCCCGGAGCAGTTGCAAGCAGGATTCAACTGGGCTTACACGAGGCTATACGGATACGGATCTATTTTTAAAAGGCTGTTCCCTTTCAGGCGCAGCGGCCTTTTCTTCAGTATACAGAATTACGGTTTCAGACAGGCATGGAAAAAAACTTTAAGGCACTGAAATGAAACTTTTGAAGCCATACTTTGCAAAATTATGCGTAGTTTTATACATTTTTTTGTGCCCCCTGCAGGTATTTTCCTTTGAAAACAATCCGAAGCCTGATCAGGAACTGAACCGGGTGATCAAAAACATCAAGGAGAAGGAAAAAAACCTTAAGACCTTTACGGCAAAATTCAGACAAACCAGAAAGACACACTTGCTGCGTGAGCCTTTGTATTCCGAAGGTATGATCTATTTTGATTCTTCAGGCAAGCTGCTCATGAAAGTTACCAGCCCTTCACCCCTGCTGATCCTTTTTAAAAAAAACACCCTTTTAATATATTATCCGGAAATATCAAAGGCAGAGAAAAGATATATTGGAAATACTGAAAATATAATCAAGAAATATTTCGGCATCGGCCGGACTGGTGAAGCGTTAAAAAAAGAGTATGAGATTCAGCTTTCCACAAAGGGAGAATCAGATGGATATTATCTCAACATGCTACCGAAAAAAACCGCCATATCCAAACATATCGAACGCATAGAAGTCTTGGTGAACCCGGAAACCTGGCTTCCTGAAAGAATTTTTTTGACGGAAACCAAAGGAGACCAATCTACTTTATGGCTGCAATTCGATTCCATCAATCAACCTTTACCACCAGGGATTTTTTCAATTGAC
>NZ_JAZFTO010000298.1:0-2339 GCF_036446775.1 Candidatus Desulfatibia sp. | reverse complement strand
TTCTGTAAGAGGATCTAAGACAAGAAAAGGGGCTGTCTATAACAAAAAGGGGATTCTCAGCGGCGCCTCAATAACAATATCCGATTCTGTTAGGATATTAAAAAATATCAATATTTCTGATGCAGAGATTATAGAGGCAGCAACAGACAATCCAGCAAGATATCTCAGTTTATAGGTAAATATTCGTTTAAACGGAAGTTCCCCCATAATTCCTTCGATAAATTAGCGTAACCCAACGGAAGACAAGAGTTAATGGTGATTTTTGCCACGAATAACGTACCCATGTAAATATAATATTAATCCTGCAATATACTTGACATATAGTGTGAGTATGTGCTATCATGTCCCCATGTATATCGAAAAAGTGCCAAACAGAAACTCCCCGCCATGCATTTTGCTTCGGGAAGCCTCACGCGACGGAAAGAAAATCGCAAAGAAAACAATAGCGAATCTCTCCAAGTGGCCAGAGCATATTGTTGAAGGTCTCAGGGTGCTATTAAAAGGCGGAACTGTCCTGGAGAATAATCGAACCTGCCTGCCGGTAGGCAGGGATGGCTTTGATATTATTCGGAGTCTGCCGCATGGGCATGTGGCTGCTGTATTGAACTCCTTGCGCAAACTGGGCATCGATAAGATTATCGACCGCAAGGCAAGCAGGATGCGAAATTTAGTGGTTGCCATGATTGTTGCCCGTATCATAGATCCCCGATCGAAACTTGCTACGGCAAGAGGGCTGGATAACGAAACCGCGTTTAGTTCTCTTGCAGGGGAATGCGGCATCGAAACAATTGATGAGGATGAACTTTATGAAGCCATGGATTGGCTTGTTGTGCGGCAGGAAAGAATTGAAAAGAGTTTTGCCAAGCGGCATTTACAGGATGGGACATTGGTGCTGTACGATCTAACGTCTACATATTTTGAAGGTAAGACCTGTCCGTTGGCCCACCGGGGGCATGATCGTGATAACAAGAAAGGGAAACTTCAGATAGAGTTTGGTCTTCTCTGCGATGTTGAAGGGCGGCCGATTGCGGTAGAAGTATTTGAAGGCAATACCGGCGATCCTGCCACTGTAGCTAATCAGATAAATAAACTCAGAGATCATTTTGGACTGAAAAGAGTGGTCGTGGTGGGTGATCGAGGGATGCTGACAGAGGCGCGGATTCGGGAAGAATTCAAAACAACAGACGGCCTTGACTGGATATCTGCTTTGCGCGCACCGGCAATAAAGAAGTTGATCAAAAACAATGAGATCCAGCCCAGTCTCTTTGATGAATATGATCTGGCGGAAATCACGTCGCCCGATTATCCTGGAGAACGATTAATGGTATGCCGGAATCCGTTATTGTGTGCAGAACGTAAAAGAAAGCGGGAGGATTTGTTGCGTGCAACGGAGGATAAACTGCAAAAGATTGTCAAAGCAACTCAGCGTAAACGCAGCCCCCTGAGAGGTAAAGATGAAATAGGTATTCGTGTAGGCAAGATATTGAACAGCTATAAAGTGGGGAAACATTTCGAACTGAATATTTCCGATAATTTGTTTCTATACGAACGTAGAGAACAGCAAATCAGGGAGGAGTCTGCTTTAGACGGTATCTATGTTATTCGCACAAGTGTTTCAGTAAATGTGTTAAATGCCGAAGAAACAGTAAAGGCATACAAAGGCCTTTCGGTAGTGGAACGAGCATTCCGCAGTCTCAAATCGGTGGACTTGAAGGTGCGACCGATTCACCATCGATTGGCTGATCGAGTCAGGGCGCATGTCTTCCTTTGCATGATGGCTTATTATGTAGAATGGCATATGCGTCAGCGCCTGGCGCCTATACTCTTTGCTGATGAGGATAAAGAAATAGCAGACAGCCTTCGTAAAAATGTTGTGGCGCCTGCTCAACGATCTGCAAATGCAAAAAGAAAAGCAGCATTGAAACGTACAGAAGAGGACGATTTGCCCGTGCATAGCTTTCAAACACTCCTTGCTGATCTCGCAACCATTGTGAAAAATAGAATACAGCCACTTATTCCCACCTCCCCCACTTTTGATAAACTGACAACTCCTACCCATCTTCAACAAAAAGCTCTTGATCTTCTCGGTGTAAGGCTATAGTGTACCCAGTACGAAACATTCCATTTTCAGCATTTAGCTGTATATTCAATGGGTTACGCTTTGCTGACGGGGGAACTTCCGTTTAGACCGTATACCGTTACCTCGTTCTGTGCGGTAACACGCACCCCGAGTTTTGAAATAATATTGCTGCCTAAACTTTGCGCCCCACTCGGAAGAACAACTGTTGTAATCTTTTTAGCTTGAACGGAAAAGTTCTGGCTGAAATTTAATCCGGGAA
>NZ_JAZFTO010000297.1:0-4441 GCF_036446775.1 Candidatus Desulfatibia sp. | reverse complement strand
GCCCAGACAGCCAGTTTTTCGCGAAAGATCTTTGAGTTATGGCGGATGTCTACCGGGAACGACTTGTGAAACAATATGGTTTCGATGTTTTTTGTCAGCTCGTGCTGCCGGGCGAGCTCAACAAGGGCTTTTTTGAGCTCTTTTTGATTGTAACCGTCAACAGCTTTTTCCGGTTCAATACAAATTACCGGCTTTTGTCGAAGCCCGGCACCAATGCCGACCAGGGCGCTGCGATACACCATCGGATGATTGTTAAAGATGGCTTCACACTGAATGCTAAAAAGTGTTCCATCAGCGGTCACCACACGGTGGCTTTTGCGACCGCAGAACCAGATCCTGCCTTTGGTATCTTTCCAGCCCAGATCCCCCATCCGGTGCCATATTTGATTTTGGTCTTTGATCTTGGCCAGCGCATCCGCCTGGGGCCTTTCAAAGTACTGGCGGGTTACCAGGTCACCCTTTACTGTTATTTCACCAATTTCGCCGTCGGCAACCAGTATTTCATCCGTCCACTTATCGATGGGGTCATCGCTGATCTTTATAATGCGAATCTTTAAGTCGTTAATGGGGCGACCGATACAGATGCCATTACCGTGTTCACTTAGTTCTCTGGTTTCAGACAGGATTTCATTGCTCGCAATGGATATGACCGGCACCGCTTCAGTAGCACCGTATGGTGTATGAACTTGGGCATCATTACACAGCATGGAGGCGAACTGTTCAATAATAGCAGGTGTTACCGGTGCACCGGCGGAAATTACCCTTTTCAAAGACGGCAGCTTTATGCTTTTGCGTTTACCGTAGGCGCCCAAGCGTTTTAATAGAGCCGGTGAGGCGAACATGTTTGTCACCCCCTGGTCCCGAATTGTTTCGATGATCTTTTCAGGGTTCGCAAGGGCCGGTTTGGTAGGGTCCATATCCGGGATGATCGACGTTATTCCCAGGGCCGGCCAGAATAGAGCAAAAAGCGGGAACGTGGAAAGATCAATTTCATCCATGGTTAAACCCAGGTGGGATTTTATATGCCGAAGCTGGGCATCGAAGTTGCCGTGAGTATATACGGCTCCTTTAGCCGGTCCTGTGCTTCCGGTGGTAAAAAGAATGGCGGCCATGTCGTCCCGACCGGTTTTTGCCGTGGAATATGGTTTCCATGGCTCCTTACGGATCTGGTTCAGGGTAAAGCCTCCCCAGAACCAGCGCCGGCCGACCGTTACCCATGTTTTGACCGTGTCGAAAAACTTGGGGTAAAGGGTTCGCAGTACATGCGCAGGGGGAATACCGATAAAGGCCTCCGGCCGGCCGGCTTTTAAACAGTCGACCATACGTCTGATGCCCATTCCGGGGTCTACTACGACCGGCACAGCTCCGGTTTTAAAAAAAGCAAATATTATCGTAAAAAAATCCAGGCTGGGTTTTACCATTAATATAGTGCGGGTACCGCGTTTTATGCCGGCTTTTTCAAACCCGTGAGCCAGGCAGTCGGATTCCTGGTCAAGTTGCTGGAAGGTGAGATGGTTGTAAGCAACACGATTGTTTTTGTCCCGGCCGGCCGGACAGACCACCGCCCGCTTATAGGGCTGCAGGGCGGCCATGCGTTGCAGATGAGAAGCAACGTTTGTAAAATTGTTGCTATTATTTTTATCTGGCGGTTTCATCTTTTGTACTTTTGCAATGGTTTAGCCACAAAGGCACTAAGACACTAAGATTATAGTAATAATTTAACCAATAAAACTGAATCATTAAGGTTGATAATTCATTCCCAGTCTTTGTGACTTTGTGTCTTAGTGGCTGAATAGTTAAGTGTTTTCGCGTTTGCGTGATAAGAATTCTTTAACCAGAAGCACGATTTCATCCGGCTTATCCTCTAAAACATAGTGGCCGGCATCTGCAAATAGATGTGCCTCGGCATCCGGAAAACGGCGCTGCCACTCGTGCAAATAATCGGTGTCAAAAACAAAGTCGCGCCGGCCCCAACAGATCAGCATGGGAACGTGTGCCAGTTGATGCAGGTTTTGATCCACATTTTTAACCAGGCCGTAGCTGGGATCTTTTTTGCTGACAGGGATATCCTGCACGAACTTAAGGGTTGCGATGCGGTTTCCCCAGCAGTTGTATGGGGCCGTCAGGCCGGATTTAACAGCCCGGGACAGTCTTTTGTGAGCGGCCATAACCGACGCCCCGCAGGCAAAAAGATTGAATCCTTGAACCGCCAGAGTTGCAAGCGGTCTGACATTGCGCACCAGCCGGAGTCGCATGGGAAGCGTTTTACCCTTGGGCGGAAAAAAGGCGGCGGTGTTCAGAATCACAAATCTGCGGATCCGTTGTGGATGCTTCAAGGCATAAGCCATCCCGATCATACCTCCCCAGTCGTGCAGTACGAGGGTAATTTTATTGTTCAATCCAAGATGATCAAGCAGGGCCTCCAGGTCCTTAACGCGACTTTTCAGTCTGTAATCATATTTGCTTGTGCCGGGTTTGTCAGACAGGCCGCAGCCGATATGATCCGGCACAACAACGCGGAATTGCGGAGACAGCTCACTTATAAGCTCCCTAAAATAAAACGACCATGTAGGGTTCCCATGAACCATTACCACCGCATCACCCGTACCTTCGTCCAGAAAGTGGTACTTAAGACCGTTGCGGTCCATAAAGCGGGATTTGAACGGGTACAGATGCCGAAAAGATGAGATGTCTATTTGCTTGTTTTTTCTACAAATCATAGCAGTTATTAGTAACTCGCAACCCGTAACTTGTAACGCGCAACCCGGACCTACCATTTTAGTCCCAGCATCAGGCAGTTCAGGCCGCTGCCGATACCGAAAAAACCGACCAGGTCATTTTTAACTAAAAACTCACGTTCGGAAGCAATGGCAGCCGTAATCGGCAGAGATACCGTGCCGATGTTCCCTAAGTACTGGAATGTGGTGAAGTCTTTCTCCGGCGGAATGCCGATAGAGGCCAAAATATTTTTCTGATGGGTGGATCCCACCTGATGGCAGATAACCTTGTCGGGCTTGTCCTGCGGCCATGAGAGTTCTTTTTTAAAGGCCTTGTAGGTTTCGATGCCGAGGGCTACGCCGTGCTGCAGCACACCGACGGAATCGGTCTGCATGACATGCAGTCCGCTGGCGGGTATGCCGGTATCCGGTCCCCAGCGGCACAGCTCATGATGGTCGGTCGCATTCCGGATGACGCCGCTCAGCAGGCGGTGTCCCCTGTTAGAGACCGAAGCCGACGTCATAAGTACGGCGACGGCACCCGAACCGCCGGTAAGGGTTGCCAGGGTCAGTTTGAAATGCTCCATCTCCCTGGTTTCAAGCAGACGCTCAATGGTCGAATCTACAATCTGGCGGGCCGATTCGCACGACACCAGCAGGCCGGCCCGGACCTGACCCAGTTCAATGGCGTTGGCCAGCAGGACCATGCCATTAATGATTCCCAGGCAGGCATTGGAGATATCAAAAATCTGGGTTTCGGGACCCAGGCCCAAACCATGGGACACGGCGCAGGCGGTCGCCGGCTCCAGATTGTCCCGGCAGACCCCTCCATAGATCAACATACCGATGTCACCAGGCGCAATACCGGAAGCTTCAAGGGCCTTTTTGCCGGCCTTGACAGCACCTTTACTCATAGTTTGGTCCGGATCCCAGAAGCGGCGTTCCCGGATTCCGGTGATTGCTTCCAGTTGTCCTTTTTGAAAATGCAAGGTTTCGTACAGCGGTTCCAGGCGTTCTTCAATATCGTCGGATGTAACGATGTTGGGGGCCAGCTCATAGCCGAAAGCGTCGATGTAAACTTTGGAATACAGCATGGTAAATTAATTCTCAGTTTTGTAGTAGTTCAGCCACAAAGGCACTAAGACACTAAGATATAGTAGGCGTTCAGAGGTTCAGGGTTCAAAGGTTCAAGGTTCGGGACTAGTTGTAAAGGTTAACAAAAAAAGTAACCCTGAACGCTGAACTCTAAACCTGTGAACGGTTACCGAGTTAACTCCCGGGCCAACTGTCATGCCTCAATATCTTCAAATCGTTCTATTCTCATGCCTTCTCTATTCAGAACTCACAAATTAACGGTTCAAATTTCTGAACCTTTGAACCCTGAACCTCTGAACCTGTGAACGGTTACGTTTTATTTAGGAACCAACCTAAAGCCGAAGTTTTCCATTTGATAAATATACAGCCCGTAGACTTTCATGAAACCGTTTGCATATATACCCGGAAACTGGCTGTCAATGATTTTAGTTACCGTTGCTTCAACTTCAACCTTTTTATTTTCCGGAACCACCTGGCCGCGATAGGTCCAGTTATGGGGATCGTCGCTGATTAGTTCAAAGCGGTGGCTGCCGGCAAGCTCCTTCCATCGGTCCAGCGCCATGAATTTGACCAGCTGCAGGAAGGATTCAATTCCCAGAGAACCCGGACAGACCGGGTCCTGGTAAAAG
>NZ_JAZFTO010000296.1:0-3462 GCF_036446775.1 Candidatus Desulfatibia sp. | reverse complement strand
ACAAAATCATATGCTCGATGAACCAGGTGAGCAAGTATTACGATAAAAAACCGGTCCTTAAGGACATATCGCTGTCGTATTTTTACGGCGCCAAAATTGGCGTTCTGGGGCTGAACGGCTCGGGCAAAAGCTCTCTTTTACGCATCATGGCGGGTGTGGACACGGAATTTAACGGCCGTTTAAGTCTAACCCCGGGATACACTGTAGGTTATCTGGAGCAGGAGCCTGCTCTGGACGACTCCAAAACAGTCAGGGAAACCGTTGAGGAAGCGGTGCAGGCCACCATTGACATTATGAATGAATTCAATCGGATCAACGAAAAGTTCGCTGAGCCCATGTCCGACGAACAGATGGACCGGCTGATCGAGCGCCAGGGAAAAATTCAGGAGAAACTGGATGCTGCCGATGCGTGGGACCTGGACTCCCGACTGGAGATGGCCATGGATGCCCTGCGCTGCCCGGAAGGTGCGCTGCCTGTGAAGATTCTTTCCGGCGGTGAAAAACGCCGGGTGGCCCTTTGCCGGCTTTTGCTGCAAAAGCCGGACATTCTGCTTTTGGACGAGCCCACCAACCACCTGGATGCCGAAACCGTAGCCTGGTTGGAGCATCATCTTCACCAGTACCAGGGGACCGTTATCGCGGTTACCCATGATCGCTATTTTCTCGATAACGTAGCCGGCTGGATTCTGGAACTTGATCGGGGCCATGGCATTCCCTGGAAGGGCAATTACTCTTCCTGGCTCGAACAGAAGCAGGAGCGCCTAAGACACGAAGAAAAGGCTGAAAGCCATCGCCAAAAGACGCTTCAGCGGGAGCTGGAATGGATCAAAATGTCCCCCAAGGCCCGGCAGACTAAATCCAAAGCCCGCATCAGCGCATACGACAAACTGCTTTCCCGGGCAAGCACAAAAAGAGCACAAGAGCTTGAAATCTATATACCGCCGGGGCCGCGCCTGGGCAAGCTGGTTGTTGAAGCTGAAAATGTATCCAAGGGCTACGGCGACCGGCTGCTGATCGAGAACATGTCATTCTTTCTGCCGCCGGGCGGCATCGTCGGCGTGGTGGGCCCCAACGGTGCCGGCAAAACAACGCTCTTTAATATGATAACCGGCCGGGAGACACCGGATACGGGCAGTATCCGTATCGGCCAAACCGTCCGCCTGGCTTACGTGGAACAGAGCCGGGAAAGTCTTGATCCGCAAAAAACGATTTGGGAAGTGATTTCAAACAATGAAGATGTAATCCAGCTTGGCGGCATATCGGTCAAATCCCGTGCGTACGTGGCCCGCTTCAATTTTACCGGTGCCGGCCAGCAAAAAAAAGTCGGCATGCTCTCGGGAGGCGAACGCAACCGCGTACACCTGGCCTGCATGCTCAAGCAAGGTGCCAATGTCATTCTGCTGGACGAGCCGACCAACGACCTCGACGTCAACACCCTGAGAGCCCTGGAGGAGGCTCTGGAAAATTTCGCCGGGTGCGCGGTGGTGATCAGCCACGACCGCTGGTTTCTCGACCGTATCGCCACGCATATCCTGGCGTTTGAAGGAGACAGCCGTACGGTATGGTTCCAGGGAAATTATTCGGAGTATGAGGCTGACCGCAAAAAGCGGCTGGGCGCTGCGGCCGACCGCCCTCACAGGATCAAGTATCGCCAGTTAACCCGGGATTGACCAGCCTGCATATAAATGAATCAGATTAGTGAGAAATTCAGGTTTCAATTCATACCGTTGAATTAATCCAGAACGGAATCTCCGATGGTCTGCCCGTGGAAATCCAGGGATATCTGCTTTCCAGTTCTTTCAACCTGTTTTTCAAATAGGCTACCCGTGACACCAGCTCTTGGTTCTGCGAGTCCGATCGCAGATCAGCTTCGGCGTCTCGCAAGCAAACCCGAAGGTCAAGGTACTCTCTTTCAAGATGCTGAACGCTGCTGCGATAGTGATAAATCCTCTCAAACAGTTCATATTCTTCCGGAATTTTTGGTGTCTTCATAAGTTCAGACCTCGTTATTTACCTTATATAAATGACCGTAGACCTTTATATACCATGGGATTGCACATAAATTGGATAGGAGGTTCAGCGTTCAGGAGTTCAGAGGTTCTGGGTTCAGGGATTAACGCAGAACGCAGAACGTTGAACCTATAACGGTAAAAATTGAACCTTTGAACCCAACTTTTTGTCCTTTGACCGTCAATATTTTCCCCTTAATTCCCAAAATTTGACATGACATTGTGGTTTCGGTTAAGTTGCAATTGTAACCATAACCCGAGAGGTTCGATATGAACAAATTAATGCCCACAATTTTTCTGCTAATAATACTGGTCGCTGGATGCCCAAATTTATGGAATGCAAATCAAATGAATATGTTTGACCGGATAACGGCGTCATTCAAGGATTCTATTCGCTGGTCAGATTTCGAAACCGCAAACCATTTGAGAAAGGACGCACTAACTGAAAGCAACCCACCGGATTTCAAAAAACTTAAAAATATAATGGTGACTTCTTATGAAGTAAAGCAAATCATTCCAATGAATAACAAATCAAAAGTCCGCCAGATCGTTGAGATTAATTATTACAAGACAGATAATATGATCGAAAAAACCCTTCTTCACGATCAGCTATGGGAATATGACGCCGCCGATAAAAGCTGGTATCTCCGGAGCAAATTACCCGACTTTAAGTGAAACCTAAAACCTGAAATACATTTGAGCACTATGTAGTTTCCTCCAGCCAGCCCTTTATCTTGCTTTTAGAAGGCAGCTTGCCCCCGCACATGATACGGCCGTTGATTACCAGAGCCGGCATGCCCATCACACCGTACTTTGCAATTTCTTTGATGTTTCTGACGTGTTCCAGATCGGCCGCTTGATTCATCGCGCTCAGAACATCCATAACATCCTTCTCAAGACGGTCACACTGGGCACAGCCCGGTCCCAGCACTTTAATCTCAAGTATCCCCGAGGAATCTTTTTTATATGGCTGGCCAAGAAATTTCCTAAACTCCCTGACAAAGGCACGGCCGTAGTTTGCTTGCGCTTTAGCGGGAATATAGTTTTGTCTGGAAAGCCGCTTTAAAAGCCCGGCAGCAACCGTGTCGTCGGACCCGTGCGCAAAGTCCGGGGCCAGCTCTTCAACAGCGCTTTTTAAACCGACTATACCGACCATATGCGCACCGATTTTTATTTGAGTGATGTCTGTTGCAGCCATTATGAATTAACATTAGGGGCAATAGTCCAGCCACCAAGCCTCTAAGATTATAATATAATTCTTTTTTGGGTAGTGTCCGTAGTCCTTTGTCAGTTGTTTTCGCAAACACTTATTTCAAGCACAAATTTGTAAAAAATTTGTTCATCTCTAATTGAATTAACCACCTTTTTCGCCCTTGGCGACGGGCAATTGACAACTAGCAACGGACATTACGCTTTTTTGATAAAGGCTTATAATCCATACTCTTTCTTTGTG
>NZ_JAZFTO010000295.1:0-7327 GCF_036446775.1 Candidatus Desulfatibia sp. | reverse complement strand
GATTTCGCAGATTACACAGATTGCAATGAATACGCGATGAAGGTTGCGGAATCTGTCGGGTTTAATTCCCCGCAGCTTGCTGCGTTAAGATAGAAAATATCATTTGTTGATACCCCGTGGCTTGCCGCGGGGTCGTTCATTCGATCAAAATACGGATACTGAAAAAACATTCCATGAACCCATCATCTTATCAAGCGGCTACTGAAAATGAAAAGGTGACAAAAGCTGCGGGGGTTGTTGGTTCAGCAACTTTATTAAGCCGTATCTTTGGCTTGATAAGAGACATTGTCCTGGCCTGGTTCTTTGGTGCCGGGCTCATTTCAGATGCTTTTTTTGTGGCTTTCAGGATTCCCAACCTATTAAGAAGGCTTTTTGCGGAAGGTTCCCTTAGTATCGCGTTTATTCCGGTTTTTACTGAATATCTTGCCAATCAGGGCCGGGCAGAAGCTTTTAAAATGGCAAGGTCCGCCATAAGACTTCTAGCGGTCCTGCTGGCGATCATTGCAGTTGTCGGAATTCTGATAGCTCCTCTGATCATTCGCGTAATTGCTCCGGGATTTTCAGATTCACCGGAACAGTTTTTACTTACGGTGACCCTGACCCGCATAATGTTCCCGTATATTTTACTCATCAGTCTTGTGGCACTTTCCATGGGCATCCTGAATGTTCTCGGTCATTTTGCCGCACCGGCCCTGGCCCCGGTTCTTTTAAATATGGCCATCATATGTTCGGTGTTTATAATTTCACCACATATGGCTGATCCGGTGACAGGACTGGCTATCGGCGTACTCATTGGCGGTTTTTTACAGCTTGCACTCCAGATACCGTTTCTTATCAAAAAAGGATTTTATTTCTGGCAGAAAGCCAGGCTTTACCACCCCGGGCTTGAAAAAATAGGTATACTGATGCTTCCTGCTGTTTTTGGGGCGGCTGTATATCAGATCAATATTCTGGTCGACACCTTTCTGGCATCGTTATTAGCTAAAGGGAGCATTTCATATCTTTATTATGCTGACCGTATAGTTCAGTTTCCGCTGGGCATATTTGCAATAGCCACCGCCACCGCGGTTCTCCCAAGTCTTTCCAGACAGGCAGCCGCAAAGGACCTGCCGGCTTTCCGGAACACCTTTGCCTATGCCATAAAACTAGTCTTTTTTATCATTATTCCTTCAATGGTCGGTCTGATTGTTTTAAGGCAGCCTATTGTTGCCCTGCTGTTTAAGAGGGGGGCCTTTGATGCTGAAACCACCCGTTTGACTGCCTACGCACTTTTGTATTATGCTACCGGTCTATGGGCTTTCTCGGCTGTTCGAATAGTCGTTAATGCATTTTATGCTCTTCAAGACACCAAAACACCTGTTCGGATGGCTATTATTTCCGTTATTGCTAAAATTGTTTTCAGCGTTATCCTGATGCAATGGCTGGCCCACGGCGGACTTGCGCTTTCTACTTCGCTGGCTTCCATGCTTAATTTCGGCCTGCTCATCCGGGCCTTAAGGAAAAAGCTCGGCGTGCTGGGCCTAAAAGGCATTGCAGCGTCAATCTGTAAGACAGCAATATGTTCATTGGTGATGGGTGCAATGGTCTGGGCTGTAGCCCGTTTTATAATCCCTTCAGAGGGTGCGACGTTAACCGGCCTGTTTTTCGGACTCATGGGAAGTATATTCTCCGGTATTGTGCTATACGGTTTTTTTGCGTTTTTTCTCAAAAGCCCGGAACTGGAAAAGATATTGGCATTTTTGTTTCACCGCCAAGCCGCAGTTAGCAGAGACACTTAGGATACGGAGAGTGAATACAAAACAAAGCGTTCTGCTTGCATTCGTAATCCTGGCGATAGTTGCACTGTTTCTTTTTATTATTTTCGGTGAAAATGGTCTGGCCGACCTTCATCTGCTGAAAATAGAAAGAGACGTTCTGTTGAAACAAAATGCAGAACTTGCTAAAAAGAACCTGTCCTTGTATCGTGAAATTGAACGTTTAAAGAACGACCCCAAGTATCTTGAAAGTGTTGCCAGGAAGGAGCTGGGGGTTGTCGGAAAAGATGAGCTGATATTTAAACTTAAAGCTAAACGCAGAGGCGAAAATTGAACAAGGATGATGTTTTTTATACCAAAACCATGGCAAAGGTCTATGCTGACCAGGGCAAATTAGAAAAGGCCGCCGAAATCTATCAATACCTTTTGAAAAAAGAGCCCCGGCGGCAGGATCTGATTGAAGCCCTTGCTGAGATTGATAAAGAGCGTCTTAAAAAAGGTCATGCGGATCTGGACGAATTGTTTAGCACCTGGCTTGACCTTTTGCTCAGGCACAGCCGGTTGCAACAACTAAAAAAACTTGAAACCTCAATTGAGCGATAAATGATAGCAACTCAGAATAAAACTTCATTTGCGGCCTTGAACCCCCGGTCTCATATCTACGTTGCCGGGCATCGCGGTATGGTAGGCTCCGCTATTGTTTCCCGACTGAAAGGCGAAGGATATACCAACATTGTCACCCTAACCCATCAAGAGCTGGAACTGATCGATCAACAGGCGGTACGGCATTTTTTTAAGAATAAAAAGATCGATTTTGTCGTCCTGGCTGCGGCTAAAGTCGGCGGAATCCACGCCAACAATACCTATCCTGCTGATTTCATATACCAAAACTTAATGATCACTGCCAACGTAATTTACCAGGCATTCAAAAGCGGTGTGCAACGTCTTTTGTTTTTGGGCAGCAGCTGCATCTACCCCAAGCACGCCGCGCAGCCGATGAAGGAGGAATATCTTCTAACCGGCAAGCTTGAACCGACCAACGAGCCCTATGCCGTTGCCAAAATTGCGGGGATCAAGCTCTGTGAATCATTTAACCGCCAGTATGGAACCCGCTATTATGCGGTTATGCCGAACAATCTTTACGGGCCCAACGATAATTACGATCTGGAGAATTCCCATGTGCTTCCGGCCCTGATCCGTAAATATCATCTGGCGAAACTGGCTGCCCGGGGCGACTGGACGGAAATTAAAAAAGACCGATCCCGCTTCGGCGATATCCCGGATGATTTTATGGCGTGTCTGGGTGCCATTTGCAAGTCTTGCGGGCATGATCATAAGCTGCCTGATACGGGCGTAAAGTCACAGCCGGCAGTAAATCTCTGGGGCAGCGGCAGTCCCCGCAGGGAATTTGTGCATGTCGATGATATGGCTGATGCCTGCATCTTTTTGATGAACCGCGAAGACGAGGTTTTTGATTCACTGTTTGCCGATAACCGTTTACCGTTAATTAATATTGGTTGCGGAACGGATATTACCATCCGCGATTTGGCCGGACTGATTGCTGAAATCGTCGGCTATCAGGGCGATATTGTATGGGACAGTTCACGGCCGGATGGGACTCCGCGTAAACTGCTTGATATTTCAAAACTCGAACAGTTGGGCTGGAAATCGGCTATATCTCTGGCAGAAGGCATTAAGCGGACGTACGAATGGTATTTAGCCCAAAATACCTGATGAATTCGATTTTTTTCGAATGAATCATATTTGACTTGTTTTGCAATAAAGGTATACATAGGAAGGGACTTATAAGAATACAAATGCTTACAGATACGGGTAAGGAGGAAATCATGACAAAAGCAAGGTCCAGGCAGACGGTTTTGTTGGCTATCGGGATGCTAACGCTCTTTTTTTTCATCGTAAGCGGATGTTCCACTCTTAGATCAAATAAAAGCAGTTCCACCCAAGGGTTTGCAGTAACAAAAGATAGAGAATCTTCCCCTTTATATTATGATTTCGGAGATGTGCTTATTCCAAACGAGCTGAAGGTGGACGAGAAATCATCTTATATCGTCCAGTCTCCGGGTTTTTTAACCGGCGTTCTGGCCTTAAAAGGGAAAGTTAAAAGAAATTCGCTGATCGCTTTTTTTCAAAACAACATGGCCAAGGATAACTGGCGCGAAATCAGTTTGTTCAAGTCGCCCCGGACAAGTACCATCATGCTGTTTCAGAAGGAAAACAGGTGGGCCGTGATCAGCATTAACGAAAAAGAGTTAAACACATATGTTGAAATAGGCGTTGCGCCCACAGTTAATGAACCCGAGTCCGGGTTATTAAAATAATTATGAGAAGCGGCATTAATAAAAAAAATATCGTTCTGGGTGTGTGCGGGGGGATTGCGGCATACAAAAGCGTAGAATTTTTAAGACTGCTTATGAAGCAGGGTGCCAATGTCAGGGTCATCATGACTCAAAATGCCCGGGAATTTGTAGGACCTTTGACTTTTGAAGCCTTGTGCGGTCAAGCGGTGTGTACCAGTCTTTTTGAAAAAGGCGCAGATGCTTCCATCAAACATATTGAGTGGGCCCAACAAGCCGATGCCGTTGTGATTGCCCCGGCAACAGCCAATATTATCGGCAAGCTTGCCGGCGGGGTGGCTGATGATGCCCTGAGCACCTTTATAATGGCGGTAACATGCCCCGTTGTACTTTGTCCTTCCATGAACACGCATATGTTTGCAAACAAAGCGGTTCAGAGAAATGTTGCCCAACTCAAAACGGACGGATATTTTGTCATAGAACCGGAAACCGGGAAGCTGGCTTGCGGTATCACCGGCCCCGGCCGTCTTCCCGAACCGGAAGATATTATGGACAGACTTATGTGCTGTCTTGCTCCTAAGGATCTGGAAGGTAAAAAGGTGTTGGTAACCGCCGGCCCCACCCGGGAGCCGATCGATCCTGTGCGTTTTATCAGCAATCTCTCTTCAGGCAAGATGGGCTACGCCGTTGCCAGGGCTGCGGAACACCGCGGTAGCCATGTTGTCCTGATTACGGGCCCAACCGATCTGCCCGATCCTAACAATGTGACCGTTATTCGTGTTCAAACTGCCCGGGAAATGGGGGTAAAAGTTTTTGAGCATTTCAAAGATTCCGATATTATAATAAAAGCAGCTGCAGTCTCCGATTTCAGACCCAAGGACCAGGCTGACCAGAAGATCAAAAAGGAAAACGACCAGGAGCTTTTGGCTCTGGAAAAAAATCAGGATATCCTGAAAGAACTTGGCAGAAGGAAAAAAGATCAAGTCTTGGTGGGCTTTGCTGCGGAAACTGAAAACCTTGAAAAATATGCCGAAAAGAAGCTCGCCGAAAAAAATCTTGACATGATCGCCGGCAACCTGGTGGGTATTCCTTCTTCGGGTTTCGGTTCAGATACAAATGAGATCACGCTTTTTTTTAAAGACGGAACAAAAGAGCCGCTTGCTGTAATGGATAAAGAAGAGGTTGCTCATATACTGCTCGATCGGATATTAAACAAATAACTTTATGCCACTACGCTCCCAAAATAGTAATAAGGCCCGCATCGAAGATTTTGCCGCCACCGTCGCAGAGATCGAAAACACACTGCGCCATCTGGCCGCAACCGGGTGCCGGGGTTTTGACTGCTCTGAAACCAGCCTGAAAACAATCAAAACCTGGGGACGTAAAATACCCTTTGCTCCTGAGACTCTGAAGGTAATCCGCAATGATCTTGGCGATTGCAGACGCTGCCGGCTTTCCGGCAGCCGCAAAAATATTGTCTTTGGTTCAGGTGATCCCCACGCAAAACTCGTATTTGTAGGTGAAGGGCCGGGCTATGAGGAGGATCAAAGGGGAGAGCCGTTTGTAGGCGCAGCCGGCCAGTTGCTTACTAAGATAATTCATGCCATTGATTATACCCGCGAGCAGGTGTATATCTGCAATATAATCAAGTGCCGTCCACCCAAGAACAGGAATCCCAGGCCGGACGAGATCAAGGCCTGCGCACCCTTTTTAGAACGCCAGATCGCGGCCGTCAAGCCTGATTTGATATGCGCATTAGGGACTTTCGCCGCTCAGACACTTCTTGAAACCCAAAAACCTATCTCAAAACTCAGAGGGTCTTTTTATCAATACATGGGGATTAGGTTGTTGCCTACCTATCACCCGGCTTTCCTTTTGCGCAATCCCGCTAAAAAAAGAGATGTGTGGGAGGATATGAAAAAGTTAATGCAAGCGCTCAACCAGAATTCCTCGTGAACTAGCGAAGCTTCACCTCTCCGGCCTTTAGCGGCCCGGGATGGGCAAACCGACGAGGCTCCGCGATTCTGGATTCTGGATGCTTGATTCTGGATAGAAAAATAGGGAATTCATCACTTCATCCAGTATCCAGAGACCAGCATCCAGCATTTTTGGATATTATATGAAGTATAAATGTTTGCTTTTAGCTCTATTTTTGTTTTTATTCTGCTTGCCGGCCAGCGCGATTGCAGCTAAAAGCGAAATCTATGTCATCAATTTTTCGGGAGCCATAAGCCCGGGAACCGCCGATTTTTTAAAAAGCGGGATAAAAAAGGCTTCGGATGATAATGTTGCCTGCATCATCATTGTATTTGATACACCCGGAGGTCTGGTCGAGTCGATGCGTGATATCGTCAAGGCCATATTTGCGAGCCAAGTGCCGGTTGTGATTTATGTCGCACCCGGCGGGGCCAGGGCGGCTTCAGCAGGCGTTATGATCACCATGGCGGCAGATATCGCAGCCATGGCGCCGGGGACCAATATCGGTGCGGCCCATCCCGTCGGTGCCGGCGGTAAAGAGATCAACAAGACCATGTCCGCAAAAATTACCAACGATATGGTTGCCCATGCCAAGAGTATTGCCAGGAAACGAGGTAGAAACGCCCAGTGGGTTGAAAGGGCGGTCCGCAATAGCGTATCCGTAACTGAAATCGAAGCGCTGAAGGAGAACATTATTGATATTGTTGCCAAAGATTTGGATGACCTGATTGAGCAGATAAACGGTCGCAAAGTCCAAGACAAAGGGGTTTTAGATCTTGATAACGTCAAAACGACAGTCCTGAAAGAAACTATCAGGAACAAGATCTTAAAGACTATCAGCGATCCAAACATTGCCTATATCCTGTTGATGATCGGTCTGGCCGGGATTTACTTTGAACTGTCGCAACCGGGGGCTGTTTTGCCGGGGGTAATCGGCGGGATTGCATTGATATTGGCCTTTTTTGCACTTCAGACGATTCCCGTCAATTACGCCGGGATTCTTCTTATCATCCTGGCGCTGATTTTTTTTATTATGGAGATGAAAATTTCAAGTTATGGGCTGCTCAGCATAGCAGGTATTATTTCACTTTTGCTCGGATCCCTGATGTTGTTTGACAGCAGCGATCCTGCCATGCAGCTTTCTTTGGGGGTTCTTATACCCACCATTGTTTCGGTTTCGGGTTTTTTCGTCACGGTCGCTGCTTTGGTTTTTAAATCACAGCTGTCAAAACCGCTGACCGGTGCAAAGGGCCTTGTTGGGGAAATCGGCATCGTAAAAAA
>NZ_JAZFTO010000294.1:0-2277 GCF_036446775.1 Candidatus Desulfatibia sp. | reverse complement strand
CCGCAGAATTCAGGAGCATTTTTATAATCTGGATAAGGAAGATATCTTTGCCAGATTTTTTAATTTAAAAACCAGTTTTGTGCGTGATGATGTCGAAGGCATGTTTCAAATCGATTATATCAACAATTTGACCTTACTTGCAGTAGTCGGGGAATTCGGATTCGGCAAGGTGGTTGCCGCGGGAGAATATTATCTGGATCCGGACATAAACATGGCGGAAACCGCCTTTTCGGTGGACAAAAAATGGCAGGGCAAGGGCTTGGGAAAGATTTTAATGAGAAAACTGTCCGGAGCAGCCCGCGAAAACGGCATCGCCGGCCTGACGGCCTATACCCTGCCCGGCAACAAGGGCATGCTAAGGCTCTTTAAAACCATGCCGTACAAAATCACGAGCGTTTATGACGGTGATGTGATTGAATTGACTTGCAGGTTTGATGAACTCGCCTGAAGGGTTCAGAGGTTCAGGGTTCAGAGGTTCAGGGTTCGGGGTTCAGGGTTCAGGAAATAATGGTTAACAATTAATAATTAACAATTGATTATTAATTATTATATTCGGGTTCAGAGGTTAACATGACTAAACACAGCGTTTTATTTCTGCCGCATAATAAAAAAGTAACTGTGCCGTACGGCCATAATTTAATCCGTGCCGCCCTGGAAGCAGGGGTTCATATTAACGCCTCCTGCGGCGGTGAAGGTGTCTGCGGCAAATGCCGGGTTATAATTGAAGATGGTACCGTTGAGGGGGGCATTTCCGCAAAGCTGAAAAAAGCCGATCAGGAAAAAGGCTACCGGCAGGCCTGCCTGGCGGATGTCAAAAGCGATGTGGTCATACGTGTCCCCATTGAATCTGAGATGGATGCGGGTATGTTAAACCTGCACAGCACACCGCGGCGCACCGCCGGGATCCAGGAAATGAATCTGGAGGAATTGAAGGATAGAGGCCTTTTCATGCCGCCGGTTGAGAAAAAGTACCTGGAACTTCCCGAGCCCAATGCCCAGGACAATCTGCCGGATGTAACCAGACTCGTCACTTACCTGCAGATCAAACACGACGAGCATCGTCTGGTGGTCGAAATGCCGGTAATACGAAAACTGCCGGATATTTTAAGAAAAAACGATTTCAAGGTCACAGCGACCTTGGCCCGTCCGGTGCAGTCCGGCCGCAAAACCAATATCATCAACATTCAGCCGGGGGATACCACCGATCGCAATTATGCCATTGCCTTGGATATCGGCACAACCACCATTTATGCACAGTTAATCGACTTGATTACCGGCAAGGTCCTGGCCCAGTTTGGAGAATATAACGGTCAGATCAGCTATGGTGAAGACGTCATCAGCCGGATCATCTTCGCGGAAAAAGCCGGCGGGCTGGAAAAACTTAATGAGGTCGTCGTAAAAACCATTAACACGTTAATCCGCAAACTCATCCGGCGGGCTAAAATCGATATTGACGAAATTTCCTCGGTAACCTTAGCGGGCAACACGATCATGACCCAGCTTTTGCTAAAGGTCAACCCCCGATATATCCGGCGTTCGCCTTATGTGCCGGCTTCGACGCTGTATCCGCCCATAAAAGCCGTTGACTTGGGTATGGAACTGGGAGACCACACTACGGCGCTGTTTTACCCGGCCGTCTCCAGCTACGTGGGCGGAGACATTGTGGCCGGTGTCATGGGATCCGGCATGGACCATACTGATAAGCTTACCCTGTTTATGGATATCGGCACCAATGCAGAAATTGTGATCGGCAACAAAGACTGGCTGGCCTGTGCCGCCTGCAGTGCGGGACCCGCGTTCGAAGGGGGCGGCGTCGAATTCGGCATGCTGGCCGCCAAAGGCGCCATCGAAGATTTTTCCATGGACCCCTTTACCTTTGAACCCATGAACATCACCATCGGCAATGTCAGGCCCAAAGGTATTTGCGGCAGCGGACTGATTACCATTGCGGCCGTATTGTTTGAAATGGGTGTGATTGACAACCGGGGAAAATTTGACTCCAGCCTGGCAACACCTCGCATCCGCGAAACCGACGGCATTTTTGAATATGTGCTGGCCTGGAAGGAAGAGACCCAAATCGACAGAGATATCGTCCTTACGGAGCCGGATCTTGACAATCTGATCCGCGCCAAAGGCGCCATGTACAGTGGTTGTATGACCCTTCTTGAAGAGGTGGGGCTCGGGGTCAATGATATCGAACAGATTTTTCTGGCAGGGGGTTTTGGGAGTTATGTAGATCTTGAAAAAGCCATGGTCATCGGTCTGCTGCCTGAAATC
>NZ_JAZFTO010000293.1:0-3811 GCF_036446775.1 Candidatus Desulfatibia sp. | reverse complement strand
GTGAATTAGTTATGCATTTGCGAGAGCAGTTTTTCGCGGTGCAGCCGTGGAAGCCGTCTTTGAAGCTGCGGAGGCTTTCGTCTTCGCGCTCTCATATCCTTCTTTAAACGCTTCCTTTGCACCTTTGGCTACATCAGATGTTTTCTTCTTTGTGCTTGCAACTGCTTGCGCAGCTTTCTCAGCCATTTTTGGTTTCTTCTTTTTCAAGTTGTTATTAATTATCCATCTTATGGGCTCTTAACAATTACTATACAGAATTAATTCTGTATATCCCAATATATCATGGCTTTTATAGAGTTTTTCTTTAATCGGTAATTTAAAACTTTTAATTGCAGATTCATTGCCTTCATCAACTATGGCATACCGGCGTAAAAAGCTGAGCGAACCAAGGGAGCGCGGTTTTTACATCCGCGTAGATGCAGTTGTTAGAATGTTTTAATCCTTTAGCAGAGGCATTTTGCTGTTATCTTCTTCCTCATTTTCCGATTTTCTGCGGATTCCGAAAATCAACTTTGGCGGGATACCCATTTCAATCTCAATATCACTTATCCTATAACTTGATCCTTTTTCCTTTAGAACCTTATTGACATCCTCTTGCTTAGATACAGCGGCCATAATCATTTCTGCCAGAGTTTCATCACCTATCAAATCAAGAGATTTATCTTTAACTTTCCCGGCCATTTTCTTTGCCTTGCTAAGCAGTTCGCTATCTTTAACTTTATTCAAGATACCCATTTTATTGAACTCCTAATAAGATAGTGTTACGATTTTATGCCTATTTTTCATTTGAATTGATGCCGCGCTGACACGCCATAAAAGATGACAGATTGCCTTCATCAGCTACGGCATACCGTTCAATTCCGTTTGCGATTACCGTTCCAAATCTTGAATATTTCGTGATTTAAAGTTTCATGCATGAATCATCAACCCGGCACTGTGGACTTGCTTGCCATAGTCCTATGATTTCATTACACCAATTTGGCAAGGAATTCAAATAAAAGTGTTCGGTCCAGTTGTTTTAGCATGGCATCAGCACCCCAACCACCCTGCAAAACCCTCTCCGCTCAACCGGAATCTTCGAATTTTAACTTTTAACCATAAGTTAAGATTCACACTGCCTGAAACCCACAACCCCTTGATTACCAAGCGTTTACACTGATTCTGTTTCAACTGACGAATTTGGATTTATTTCTGAATTTTAACTATCACCATGCTGTTTAACCATTAGTTAAACTGCGCTGCTCCCAAACAGCGAAAGGAGACATCATGAAAAAATCAAACCAGCACCACCACCCAAAGAAAGGCGACAATATAACAGTAGAGCCGATCAGAAAGATCAAGGACATAAAGTCCATATCAAAGCTGCTACACGATTCACCCAGAAACCACCTTCTGTTCATCTTGGGGATTAACAACGGACTTAGAGTTGGAGACCTGCTCAAACTGAAGGTAAAAGCCGTACGAAACCTGAAATAAGGGGTCAAGTCTGCTCTTGACTCTTTATTGGGATTAGGGCGCAAAGTTCGTTAATATGCTTTTTCACCTTTCTGTCTGTGCCTATCCGATCTTTCATCCTTTCGACAATGCTGCTGACGGAGCTGTACTTTTTTATCTGAAACTGCGTACCTAATTGAGGGCCATCTTTTTTTACTCCATTTCACCAATAACTTTGCGCAAGATTTGCCTAAAGACGTTCCCAAATGGTCTTAAGAACGCCATTAACCGTTTACCCTTGTTTCGGCTCTATGACCGCTTAAAAAATTGAAATCACCAGGGGGGTGCATCCTTGACACCCAAGTGCCACTATGTAATACTCCACTGGCTTAAAAACGAATTCTAGTCATTTTAAATGCGCTTTGCTAAAACAGGAAATGCGCGCTTAGAACAGGAGGATACTATGGGACAATAAATTGATTTTACTCTTGTAAGACCCCCGAAGGTTGGCGGGCGCTAAATATGGTAAATATGCTATCAAAAACAATTGAATTCGAATTCTAATTCTATTCCGGAGGTTGCGAAAAAAGGGATGTCGTTACGAAAGATAAGAGACCGGCGGATGAGATACGAGAAAAAGATAGCGGCCATTTTTTCATTAAGCATCTTGGTCATCGTGGCGTCGCTTACAGCCGTCGGTGGTGAAGCTGCAGCAACGCCACTGTCAGAAAAGAGTGCCGTCCGCGAGCAGGATTCAAAGCATTCAACAGTAAAAGAAGAGCACGCAGACAAGCAATCCGTTTCTCAGGCTCACGCATCCGAAGATACAGCCCATGGTAACGGGCAGATTAATTTAGGAGAGGTTCTACCGCTCTGGAGCATCATTCCATTTGCAGGCATGCTCCTGTCAATTGCATTCTTTCCGCTGTTTGCCGGAGATTTCTGGCATCACAATTTTGGCAAAATCTCCGCGTTCTGGGCGGCGTCTTTGGTACTGCCTTTTTTAATTGCATACAAGGGCGTAGCCTTGTATGAAATCCTTCATATCCTCCTGGCCGATTATGTCCCCTTTATTATCCTTTTATGGACTTTATATACGATTTCCGGGGGTATCCTGCTGAGGGGTTCGTTGCGGGGGACCCCGCTAGTGAACACCGCTATAATACTCCTGGGTACCATTCTGGCTTCGTGGATGGGAACCACGGGCGCCGCCATGCTGTTAATCCGTCCATTCTTACGGGCCAATGATTATCGAAAAAACAGAACTTTTATGGTTGTATTTTTCATCTTTCTGGTCGCCAATATTGGCGGTTCATTGACTCCGCTGGGCGATCCTCCCCTCTTTTTGGGATTCCTCCATGGGGTTACATTTTTCTGGACCTTTAAGATACTGCCGCATATGCTTTTAACCGTCGCCATAGTTCTGGGAATATATTTTCTACTTGATACATACCATTTTAAAAAGGAAGGGGTTATGGCACCCGATGATGAGGTCAAGGAACCGCTGAAACTGGAGGGGAAATACAATTTTATCTGCCTTGCCGGTGTGGTGGGAGCCGTACTCATGAGCGGAATGGTGAACTGGGGCGAGGTCAATACCTTAGGGGTCCACCGGGCGGTCCAGGACTGGGTGCGAGATATTATCCTGATCCTGATGGGTATCTTTTCATTATGGGTTACGCCGTCGACATTGCGCGAGGATAACGAATTTACCTGGTTTCCCATCGTCGAAGTTGCCTATCTCTTTATCGGCATTTTTATTACCATGATCCCGTGCCTTTTGCTGCTCAAGGCGGGTACAAAGGGAAGCCTGGCCTTTTTAATCAATGCCGTCAAGGAACCTTATCATTATTTCTGGATTACCGGTGCGCTTTCGGCTTTCCTGGATAATGCGCCGACATACCTTACTTTTTTTAACACCGCTCTGGGAAGTTTTTATCCCGGGATGACCGAAGCCCAGGCCGTTCCGCTTCTCATGACAGAGAGCGCCGTATATCTGCAAGCGATCTCTACCGGCGCGGTCTTTTTTGGGGCTTGCAGCTATATCGGAAACGCGCCCAATTTTATGGTAAGATCAATTGCCGAGGAAAGCGGGACGCCCATGCCCAGTTTTTTTGGGTATATCTTGAAATATTCTCTGGTATTCTTGATTCCGACGTTTGTGGTGGTACACATTATTTTCTTTTAAGACCGATGGCGTCGTAAAAAGTTGAATTCGTGACTTTTTACGAGAGTGTTTTGTATTTTCAGCCGTCGTAGCTAAGGCTACTTTGGCGAAGTCGGCCGCTGCTATGGCGAAGTCGGCTGGTGTTTAGTGTTTGGCGATCTAACAAGCTGGTATATCAGCATAGATTTCAATCAAAACACAAAATACTAA
>NZ_JAZFTO010000292.1:0-7905 GCF_036446775.1 Candidatus Desulfatibia sp. | reverse complement strand
ATATCTTTATTTGCAGGAACGGTAAGCCAAGCCTCTGCCTGCTGTTTTCGCCTTTCAGCAGTTCCGTTTTTCTAAGGGAAACGTTACCCCTCTCCCCCTCATGCTGTGCCCGCAGGTTCGCTTGCAAACTGGCGGCATGATGTACCGCATGCTTGCCGAACTTTCCCGCCAACAAATCCATGACATCGTAAATGCGCGACATTTTCTCGATTTTAACGGCATCATCGAAAAGTGAGAATTGAACGTTTCTTACGGGCATCAAATCCGCCAGCACAACGCCGGTAAGCCGGTAAAGAATGTCTTCCCTGTAAAGCGCGTTAAATCCTTCTTTGACTATTTCGGAAATCTCCATGGGGTAGGATGAAGGACGATCCAGCCTGCACTCCAACCCTTGGTCCCTGAAATCATGGCTTCTCGTCAAAAGAATGAGCTTTTTAGCGGCTAGGTTATGCCGCCTTGCCTTTATGCAGGCATTTTCAAGGTTTTTGAAAAGCTGGGAAAAGACGTATGCCTTGTCCGAGGAAGGCGGTGTAAATGTCTTTGTCTTGCTTATGGACTTGTAGGAACTCTTCGATTCCGTTGAAACCGGATACGCGGTTCTCCCGTTTAATTCGTTCCATATCTCCCTGTACGGTTTGGAAAGGCGTTTGGCGACAAACCGTTCGTCCTTTCTGGCGAAATCCAACGCGGTATCTACGCCGAATTTCCTTAACAACGCCGCCGTGTTTTTCCCGATCCCCCAGACTTTTTCTATTGGGAATTTTTGCAGAAAAAGCGGAATATCCCTTCCCGTTACCGCCACAAGGCCATGCGGTTTTTTATGTTTCGAGGCGAGTTTTGCCAGGACTTTTGTAAGGCTTACCCCCACGGAGACGGGAATATCCAGCTCTCTTTCCACGGTGTCCCGCATCTTTTCCGCAATCTTTTCGTAGGAGGCGTGGTGAACCCGCCTTAGCCCGGAAAGATCGACAAACGCCTCGTCTATCGAATACTCTTCCACCGTCGGGGAAAAGCGCCTGATTATCTCAAACATTCTCACGGAAAAAATGCTGTACATCTCGTAATCGGAGGGAAGAAAAACCGTTTCGGGGCAGGCTTTTTTCGCCTCAAAAAGCCGCATAGCCCTTTTGACGCCACGCCTCTTAGCCTCATAACTTGCGGCCGACACTATGCCCCGCTCCTTTCCCGTTACGACGGGTTTTCCTTTAAGGCTGGGCTGGACGGCCTGCTCGCACGAAGCAAAAAAGGCGTCGGCATCCAAATGCAAAATAGCTCTCGGCCACCTTTCAAGGGTTATCGACCCGGAACCCATCACTCCTCCTTAAGGAAGTTTTTTAGCTATACTTCCTGATAACTGCCGTAACTACACCGGCAATGCTCAGTTCCCTTTTCGGCCTTATCGGTTTATATGCCGGATTTGCCGGAACAAGCGTTACGCTCTTGCCTCTCTTTCTCAAGAACTTCATAGTCCACTGGTCATCCACACAGGCGATAACTATGTCGCCGCTTTTCGGACTAAGGCTTTTATCGATCAGTACCATGTCGCCGGGGATTATTCCTGCTTCCGACATCGAGTCGCCGGAAACTTTCAGCATGAAGGTTGCGTTTCGGTTCTTAATGAGGAATTCATCCAAGGAGAGGATATCGGCCAGTTCCTCTTCCGCCGGGGAGGGGAAGCCCGCCTCCACCGTGCCAAGCACCCTGACGCCGGAAAAAGGCGGCATCGAAAGAGGGATGAGCTTTCCCTTTTTGTCCTTTTTAAGGAGGTTCATCTTTTCGAGCTTCGTAACAAGTTTGGACACGGCATTCTTTGACTTAAGCCCTGATATTTCACCAAGTTCCGAAAAACTCGGCATTCTCCTGTTCTCACGGTAGAACTTCGCCAGCGCCTCCATTCTTAGGTCCAACCTGCCTGCCTCCATGATTTCATTATAGGTGAACGTTCGTTCACGTCAAGCATATTATTGAGTAGCGTATAAAAGTAACCTGGATTTATTGTCACTCATATAAAGTTTGGAAAACCGCATGTTTTTGACGTTGCAGGCAAAATTTTTTCCACCAAGAATCGGATAAAACGAAGCAAAGCGGAGTTTCGGCGAAGCCAAAAGCCTCAAGGACAACCATAGGGAAAAAATTTGAGACGATCCACTATAAAACCTTGAAACCTCGTAAAATATGAGCATGGAAAGTCTCAATAAATGGATCGGTTATAAACAAGCCGTTTTGTCGAAAGGCAATCTGGAAGAGGTTGTTTTAGACGAGGACCTGCTATCACTTGCCCGCCAGGAAAGGGAAGCCGATCCGGCGGCCGATTTGAAACTGCTTAAGGAAGCAACTCCAAAATTGCGGAGCTTTGTTTACAAAGAGCTAATCGGAAAAACCCATTTCCATGACCCGGAAAAAAACAAAGGAAAACCGCCGGAAGAATACATCGGGTCTTTTGAAGATTATAAAAGGAAAAAGGCCGTCTTTATAGAGAGAGAATGCAACGGCAGACAGGTGATCTTCGACATGGCGTGGAATTACATCCTCCAGAACAGCGACAAGGAATTTCACGACCGGTTGATGGCTTTTTACACTTACAACTTTGGCTTGAACGTCAAAGAAATAAGCAGTTCGCCGCTCATCATTGAAGAAAAGAAGTTATCGAAGGAAATGATGAAAAACAAGATTATCATACACCTGCCGGAAGGCAGGATGATTCTCCTTCCGAAAAAGGCAAGAATCATGGTGCTTTCCCGTCACGGTGAATCCGTTCACAACTCGAATAAAAAGAAGGTCGGGCGCAGATGCAAAAAGGGGCAGGTTATTACCGAAAGCGGAAAAGGCAAGGCAAAAGAACTATCGGCGAAAATGGCGGATGCTTTGGGAATCGTGCAAAAAACCGCCATGGCCCACGGTATTTCGATAGATATGGGAGCATCACGCGTTACCGTTAGTGAAAGTCCGAACACAAGACAGGTGGCGGAGATATTCCTGAAAACTTTCTCGCAACGCGCGGGAATACCGTCTGAAAAACTGCCGTCTATCGAGTCCGATCCCGCGAACAATTCACAGGATTTCGGCCTTGAAACAAACCTCCCCAAAACCATGGAAAAAGAAATGCTGCAAACGGCAACCGGCCTGTCCGCGGACGAGACGAAAAAATTCATCTCGAATCCTTTCCGGATTTTTCTGGGAAGCGGTGCACATAAAATCGACTATTACCTGGAAGATATTCTTTCTTTAAGGAAAAGGATGGAAACAGGGGATGAATCGGCTTTGAATTTTGCTTTCACGCATTCCAGCCGTCTCAATAATATCCTGATTTTTCTCGATAAAAGACCGTTTCACGAGGCATACGAAACACTCAGCAAGGAACGGGAAAGCGTGGAAACATCGATAATGATCGCCTACAATCCCGAAACCAGGGCTTATACCGCCTATGACGCGCTTGTGGGCGAAACCACCATACGCAAAAAACAGCGCATCGAGTTTCCTGTTGAGATAACAAGGGAAGAAATAAAGCGGATCGGCATACTTTTCAGCGGCGGCGTGGCGCCGGGCATGAACAATATTCTGAAGTCGGTAATTATCACCTGCGAAAAACATGAAGTGGATTTGGCGGTAATTCGCAACGGCCTTAAAGGATTGACTTTGGACCTTCCGCTTTACGGAGAGCTTCCTCAAGATCATTTTCATCACTTGCTGGGCGCGCCGGGAGCGCGTCCGGGAGCGGGAAGATATCCCGAATTCACAAATCCCGGAGCCGTTGAAAAAACGATTTACCACATTCGTAAAAGACGACTCGACTTTCTGATCTGCGTGGGAGGCGACGGTACGATGCAGGCGGCAATGACATTGTCGGAGAAAGGCGTTCCGGCAGTGGGCATTCAATCAAGCATCGATAACGACGGGCACGGCTACACCATAGGCGAGGAATCGGCGGCTTCTCATAACGCCGACAAGATAAACAGCTTCCATAAGCCCGATTCGGGAGCCATGATCGATTACGTTTACGACGTGGTAGTGATGGGAAGAGATTCCGGCCATCTAGCTTCGGACACCGCCATCTTGACCGGACCCGCGGGACTGTTCGTACCGGAAATTGTGGTTACTCAGGAAATCATTAAACGCGTGGCGAAAAAGATTATCTGCGGTTTTGAAATAGGAAACAGTCACGTAATCGTGCGTTCGGAACACCACACTCTGGAAAAAGTGCCCATACTGCTGAAAAAAGAGATGGAAATGCTGCTGGGACATACGGTAAAAATTGCCACCGAAATTATCGGACGGGAACAAAGAAACGCCAATGTTGTATATACCGACGGCCAATTGGCGCAAAAAATGGGATTTGAAGCCGTAAAGGTTATTTTACAAAATCCATCCGGGACCAGGGGAAAAGCGCTGGCTTCTTTCGACAAAGATACGGTCAATCTGGAAGACCTTCCTTATGTGATAGCAAATCCAAATTCTTTTGACATTAAAATGTACTACGAGTGGCTGGAACATTACGGAAGCCTGACAAAAGAAGACGAAAAGAACTTGGCCTCCCTATAAATAGGTAAAATCACTGTATGTGCGGAAGGTTTACATTGGCCTCATCGATTGAGGAAATTATCAAGCAGTTCCAGCTAGGCAAATATGTGGAAATAACAAAACGATATAACATTGCACCCTCACAGCTTATTCCTGTTGTGCGTAGTGCGGACGGTGGAAGGGAACTGAAAATGCTCAAATGGGGGCTTGTGCCATCATGGGCGAAAAAACCGGAGATCGGAAATCGGATGATAAACGCCAGGGCGGAAACGGTAAATGAAAAACCCTCATTCCGCGCGGCCTTCAAAAAGCGTCGGTGCATCGTTCCCGCCAGCGGCTTTTATGAATGGAAGCGCACGAAAAGCGGAAAACAGCCTTATTACATTCGCATGAAGGATAAAAAGCCGTTGGGTATAGCCGGTCTGTGGGAAATATGGGAGGGGCCGAAAGAGGTTATCGAATCGTGCACCCTTATAACCACCGGTGCGAATGAGATTGTCGGCAAACTCCATGATCGGATGCCCGTGATATTAAGCCCAAACGATTATGATAAGTGGTTAGACTCGGCGGTTGATCCTGAAAGCCTTAAAAAACTATTGCGCTCTTTTCCGTCACACGATCCGTCGCAGGAGCCGTCACGGGAGATGGAAGCCTATGAAGTATCAAAGGAGGTTAACGACCCTAAAAATGAAAATATACGGCTTATTGAACCTCTTTAGCCCCAGGATTCATTTCACTATTCTTCAAAAATACTAATCCGCCCACACTTATTAGGCACATTTCAAGCCCAAGGCAATGGCAAGGAGATAACTATATGAACCCCTTTAACATCACCTGAGATTCAGGTAAGATGTAATCGGAGTTTCATCAATTAGAATATTTCATCAAGTGGGGTTAGGGCATTTTGATGTATATCCGATTGTTTCTTCCGGCTATTATCTTTTTTGCTTCCAATATTGCGTTCGCATGGAAATTTGAAAATATTCTTATTTATCAGCTACTTGAGCTTTCACAAATACGGCACGTTTCATGAATAAATATAAAGGCATATAAACTATGGGCGGCAGGAACCTGACCGGAAATACACGGGGTACGTACGGCATGACGGCGAGATACATATTCGCCCTCAGTCTGATAGCCCTGCTCTCGATTACAGCTTACTACAGTTTAAGCAACGTCATCGAGACCGAGGAGACTAGCGCCGCCGTCGTAAATGTGAGCGGACGCCAGCGAATGCTATCGCAGCGCATCGCTCATTATGCCCACACGTTTGCTGACAAACATTACAGCATATCAAACGATGAAAACCTCAAACCGCTATTGGATGCAATCAACCTCATGGAAAAGTCGCATGAAGGCCTGGTTTACGGCGATCCGGCTTTGAACCTCCCGGGAAATCCTTCCCCAAAGGTACGTTCGATGTATTTCGATTCTCCCATGTTTTTGGACAGGCAAGTCCGCAAGTATATATCCGAGGCCAGGGTTATTATCAATACCCCGGATAACGAACTTTCGTCTAAAAATCCTCAACCCCGCTACATTTTTTCCGCAGCCAAAACGAGATTAATAAACTCCCTGGATGCGATGGTGAAGCAGTACCAGATTGAAAGCGAAGTGAAGGTTGCCAAACTTCATAGCTTTGAAAAGGCTGTGTTGGCAATTACCCTGTCGGTTTTGCTGATGGAGGCGCTATTTATTTTCCGTCCCATGGTGCGCCGTGTTCATCAGAAAACGCGGGAATTGATAAGTTCAGAACAAAAGACTCGCGCCATAGTCACAACGGTTGGAGAAGGCATAATCACCACAGGCCAGGACTTGCGCATCCGCTTAGTGAATCAGGAACTTTGCAAAATCTTCGGTTATACGGAGGATGAACTGATAGGCCGGAACATCACAGTTCTGATACCGGAAAAATACCGGGCCGCACATTTAGCAGGCGTAAAACGCTATTTAACGGAAAAAACCGCGAAAATATTGGGACGGCGTCTTGAATTGGAAGGCCTCCGAAAGGATGAGGCGGTCTTCCCGCTTGAAGTCAGAGTGGAAGAGGCTTTTCCGCAGGAAATCGGCGAAAGGCTTTTTACGGCGGCAATTCGCGACATTACCGAGCGCAAGAAAGCGGAAGAGGCATTATCGTCAAACGAAGAGAAATATCGTCTTCTCTTTTCCAACATGCTCGATAGTTTTGCTCTACATGAGATTGTAGTAGATGAAAATAATAAACCGGTAGACTACGTTTTCCTTGAAGTTAACGATGCGTTTGAAACCATGACCGGATTGAAACGGACTGACATAATCGGTAAGAAAGTTACTGAGGCATTGCCTGGAATTGAAAACGATCCCGCCGACTGGATAGGCCTGTATGGGAAAGTCGCCCTTACAGGAGAGGTGGTCAGGTTTGAGCAATATTCCGAGTCTTTGGGTAAATGGTATTCAGTGTACGCCTATAAACCGCAGCAGAATCAGTTTGCGGTGATTTTTGAAGACATCACCCAGCGCAAAAAAGCGGAGGAGGCTATACGGGAAAGCGAGGAGAAATTCCGCAACCTTGTGGAAAACTCGTTTGAATGTATCTGTCACTTAGACGTGAATGGCCGGTATCTTTACATGAACCCCAGCGGAATACGGCTCAATGAACTGGAAAGCATGGAAGATATTCTGGGCGTGGATTGTACTGAAAATGTAAAAGAAGAATTCAGATCCGTTGTGAATGAGGCGCTCGATTTAGCGCGTAAGGGAAAGGTGATGGGAATAGAATACGCTTCATATTCCAATAAGGGAAGAGAAATGTGGTGGGAATCGTTCATCACTCCGGTTAAAGACAATAAAGGCGTTGTTGTCAGCTTGATGAAAATATCTAGAGATGTAACCGAACGAAAGCTCGCCGAGGAAGTGCTGATGGAAAGCGAAGAGAAATACCGCGACCTGTTCGAGAAGTCAAAAGACGCCGTATATATTACCAGCAGGGATGGCAAATATATCGACATCAACCGGGCGGCGCTTGATCTTTTCGGTTATACAAAAGAAGAGATGCTGGAACTTGACGTGCTGAAAACATACGTTAATCCCGATGACAGGGAGAAGTTTCAGGAGGAAATAGAGAAGACGGGATACGTGAGGGATTATGAGATTCAGTTCCAAAAGAAAGGTGGAGTAAAGATGGATTGCCTGCTCACGTCATCGGTTCGCAAAGGCACTGACGGAAGCATTCTGGGATACCAGGGCATTATCCGTGACATTACCCAGGATAAAATACTGCAACAACAGCTTATCCAGTCGGAAAAGCTCTCTTCCATCGGAACGTTTGTTGCCGGTGTCGCTCATGAGCTGAACAATCCGCTTACCGCCGTTTCGTTGTATTCGGAATCACTGAAAGAATATGATCTC